>CAIXZV010000353.1 GCA_903924005.1 uncultured Chloroflexota bacterium
CCTCGAGCGTGTCCACCATGTTGTCGCGCAGGTAGTCGAAGCCGAACTCGTTGTTTGTGCCGTACGTGATGTCTGCGGCATAGGCCTCGCGCCGGGTCACCGGGCGCAGGTTCATGAGGCGCTCGTCCGTGGTGGGGAAGCCGGGTTCGTACACGTACGAGGTGTCGTGCGCGATGACGCCAACGGACAGGCCGAGGAAGTGGAAGGCCGGACCCATCCACTGGGCGTCACGACGGGCGAGGTAGTCGTTGACGGTCACGACGTGGGCGCCGCGGCCGGTAAGGCCGTTGAGCACCGCGGCCAGGGTGGGGATGAAGGTCTTGCCTTCACCGGTTCGCATTTCGGCGATCTTGCCCTGGTGCAGCGCGACGGCGCCCATCAACTGGACGTCGTACTGGCGCATCCCCATCGTGCGCTTCATGGCCTCACGGCCTGCGGCAAAGACTTCGGGGATCACCGCATTGAGCGCGGCCTGGATGCGCGCGAGGTCGCGCTTGTGGCGCTCCTTGCGGACGTCGCCGCGGCGCTCGGGCTCCATGTCGAGGAGGTCGTCGTCCTGACCGTCTCGCTCGTGGACTACCTCGTGGATGTCCTCGCGGATGGCGGCCACCCGCTCGAGGATCTCGGCGTCAGACAGCGCCTCGTATTCGGGTTCGAGGGCGTTGGTCTGGTCGATGAGCGGCTGGAGCCGCGTGATCTCGCGGTCGTTGTTGTCGAAGAAGCGGGAGAGAAAACGCATAGCCGCTCGAGTATAGGGTGCGTGCGCAGTCGATCCCGGTTCGGAGCCCGATCAGGGCAGCCGCCTCAGCCCCTACTTTGCGGGCGGGGCGTCCGAAGGGGTGACGGGCATGCCGCCGGCATCAGGCGGGGTGATGACGACCGTGCCAGCCGCGCCGCCACCGCTGGTGGTGTTGTCCCAAACAACGCCGGGTGCTGGCATGGGCTTGGCGATCATGATGCCGCCGCCTCCGAGCCCGTTCATGCCGTTCCACATGGCCGACACGGTGCTGCCTTGGGGGAACGCGACTGAGGCCACAGCCGCAAGGCCGAAGACGGCTGCGGTGCCGAGGCCGAGTACGCCGGTGACGATCAAGCCTGCACGCATCAGGGTGTCTCCGAGCCGGTGGGCTGAACGGGAGCCGGAAGGTCAATGGGCGGCGCTGGGGCCACGCTGACACCCGTTGAGACGCCGTTCACGGGTCCGACGTTGACAACCCCGAAGTTGTTGATTGGGCCGTTCTGCAAGGTGACCGTGCCGTCAGCGTTGATCACCTTGGTGATCACGCCGCCGTTGCCGACAAGGATGGGACCGCCAAGCCTGCCGCCGATGGCGCTGTTCTGCTGCCAGTTGCCGGGCACAAGCTGGCCGGCCGGGGCAATGGACGCGGCGAGCGCGGCGGCGGCGAAGACAAGGGCGGTGCCGCCGCCAAGGACGCCGGTGCAGATGAGGATGCGCTTCATGGTTGCCCTCGGACGCCGGTTGCGGCGTTCAGGTTCCCGGCGCAATTGCGCTGGGCGTCAGCCGCCGGTCAGGTGCCAGAGTCCTGCGCCGTAGCCGGCGACAATCAGGACGAAGGTGAGTGCCGCCAGGCTAACCCACAGCGCCACAGAACGTGCCGTGGAGGCGGGGTTCACCGCGGGGTTGCGCAGCTCGGGCAGTTTGCCGCCCTTGAGCGACGCGCCCCAGCGCGATGATGTGAGACCGTCACGCCAGTCTGCCTGGGCGCCAGTCTTGACCTCGAGGCCGCCCTTGCCATCAGGGCGGTGCAGCTGCAGGCTCATGGATCTCCGCGTGTAACCGTGATCAGGCGCCGGCCGTCGCCGGTGTCCCAGATGGTACGCCGTCCTCTGTGCGTCGGACCACGCCGAATGGCCTGCCGGAGCCGTCTTCCCACAGGAGCATCTCCTGGGCGAACTGGGCCTCGGACGAGAACAGGGCGCCCACGGACTCGCCGCGGTGGATGCGCTTGATGGCCTCGCCAATCAGCGGCGCCACAGAGAGCACCTTGATCTTGGGGATGTGGCGCTCGGGGGCCAGCGGGATGGTGTCGGTGATCACAACTTCGCGGATGCTGGAGTTTGTGATCCGCTCAAGCGCTGGGTCTGACAGGACGCCATGGGTGGCACACGCATAGATCTCGTTGACGCCGGCCTTCTCAAGCGCGCGCGTGATTTCGATCAGCGTTCCGGCGGTGTCAATCTCGTCGTCCACGATGATCACGCGCCGACCGCGGACCTCGCCGATGACGTTGATGACCTCGGCCTTGTCCATGTTGCCGTGGCGCCGCTTCTCGACGATGGCCAGCGGTGCATCGAGCAGTTCCGCGAACTGGCGGGCGCGCTTGGCGAACCCGAGGTCTGTCACCACAACGCAGTCCTGGAGCTTGCGGTCCAGAAAGTAGCGGCTGAGGAGGTGGACCGCCGTGAGTTCGTCCACGGGGATGTTGAAGAACCCCTGGATCTGGCCTTGGTGGAGGTCCATCGTGAGCATGCGGTCTGCGCCGGCGACCGTGATCATGTCGGCCACGAGTCGCGCGGTGATGGGTACGCGCGGCTGGTCCTTCTTGTCGGAGCGGCCGTAGGCGTAGTACGGGACTACGGCCGTGATCCGTCCGGCAGACGCCCGCTTGAAGGCGTCGATCATGATCAGGAGCTCCATGATCGACTGGTTCACGGGGCGCGAAGTGGGCTGGACGAGGAACACGTCCTTCTCGCGGACGTTGTCCAGAATGCGCACGAAGATGTTCTCGTTGGCAAACGCAAACACTTCGGCACGTCCGGGCTCGCCGCCGATCCAGTGGGCGATCTTGCGCGCCAACTCCGGGTTGGCGTTGCCGTGGTAGATCTCGAACTGGTCCGCGTACACGGCTGCCTCCCCGTCGCCGAAGACGGTCACGAATGACCGCTGCTGCCGCCGGAGTCACTGCCGGTCGGAGTTGGATCCTCATTGTCCCCGATGACACCCCGGTCTGCTAGCCCTGCGCGGAAGGCAGCGATCGCGGCCACCGTGTCGCCCGTGCCGAGACGCATGACGATCACGCCTCGCGCGGCCGCTGAGTAGCGGTTGATGGACTTGGTCTCGGTGCGGATGACCTGGCCGCCCGACGAGATGAGCACGAGCTCCTCGTCCTGCTCGGTCACCTGCTGGACTGCCGCAACGAGGCCCGTCTTGCGGCCCTCGAGCGTGATGAGCCGGACGCCCTGCCCGCCGCGGTGCTTGATGCGGAACTCGGTGAGCGGAACGCGCTTGCCGTAGCCGGTTTCACTCAGCACGAGAAGGTCCGCGTCGGGCTCCACGACGCTCATCGAGACGACGGCGTCACCCTGGCGGGCCAGACGGATGCCGATGACACCTGCGGCGTCGCGACCCATCGGACGAACCTCGTCTTCGCCAAAGCGGGCGAGCATCCCCTGCGCGGTGGCGATGATGACGTCGTCATTACCGCTCGACACGGAGACCCAGGCCAACTCGTCGCCCTCGGCGATGGTGATGGCGCGGATGCCCGTGGCGCGGACGCGCTCGAATTGCTCGAGCGGGCTCTTCTTGATGATGCCCCGCCGCGTGGCGAGGACCAGGAAGTGGCCGGGCTCGAAGTCCGGCAGGCAGATGGTGGCCACAGGCACCTCGCCCGACTCCACCTGGACGCCGGGGAGGTTGATGATCGCGAGGCCCTTCGCCTGACGCGACGCGTCGGGGATTGCGTGGACCTTGGCGCTGAACACGCGGCCGCGGTTTGTGAAGAAGAGGGCCCAGTCGTGGGTATTGGCCGCGAGCAGGTGCTCAACGGCGTCCTCTTCGCGGGTGACGTGGCCGATGATCCCCTTGCCGCCGCGATGCTGGCGGCGATAGGCGGTGACCGGCTGGCGCTTGATGTAGCCGCGGCGGCTGATCGTGACCACGACGTCCTCGTCGGCGATCAGGTCCTCGTCGGTCATCTCGCGCGACGAGTCGTCCACGACACGCGTGCGCCGCTCGCCGGCGTACTTGCGCTTCAGTTCCTTCAGTTCGTCCGTGATGATCGCGAGCACGCGCGACGGGTTGGCGAGGATGTCCTCGAGTTCAGCGATGAGCTGGATGATCTCGAGGTACTCGTTCTCGATCTTGAGCCGCTCCAGCGCCGCGAGACGCCCGAGGCGGAGGTCAACAATGGCCTCCGACTGGCGCTCAGACAGGCCAAACCGCTCCTGGAGGCCAAGCTTTGCCGCAGGGGTGTCCGCTGATCGGCGGATGAGGGCGATGACTTCGTCAAGGTTGTCGAGCGCGATCTTGAGGCCTTCGAGGATGTGGGCCCGATCTCGCGCCTTGGACAGGTCGTACTCGGTCCGGCGCCGGACGATCTCCCGGCGATGCTCGACGTAGTGGCCGATCACGCTCTTGAGCCCCAGCGTCTGGGGTTGGCCGTCGACAAGGGCGAGCATGTTGAGGTTGAACGCGGACTGCATCGCCGTGTGCTTGAACAGGTTGTTCAGCACCTTGTGCGGGTTGGCGTCGCGCTTGACCTCGATGTAGATGCGCATGCCGTCGCGGTCAGACTCGTCGCGGAGGTCAGCGATCCCCTCGAGGCGCTTCTCCTTGACGAGGTCGGCGATCTTCTCGAGCAGCGTCGCCTTGTTCACCTGGTACGGCAGTTCCGACACGATGATCGCGGTGCGGTCGTGCCGCGTCTCTTCGAATGCAACCTGCGCGCGCACCACGACGCGGCCCCGCCCGTGCGCGTACATCTCGCGGATGGCGTCGACCGTCTCCATTTCGCCCGTGAGCGAG
>CAIXZV010000354.1 GCA_903924005.1 uncultured Chloroflexota bacterium
CCTCGGTCCGCCACCGGCGCGTCACCCTGGCACACAAGCGGGGCGGACGCAGCGGAGTGTAGTCGGGCCAGAGGGGCGCCAAGAGGCAGTTGCGCACGCGTAGGCTCGTGTGCGCGTGGGGGCGCGGGATCGCGGGCAGCTTCGCTGCCACCCCCTTGACACATGGCGTACCCCTGAAAGGGCGCCCGGCCAGAGCCGGTCCGGGGCGGTGAAGGAGGGGCGACATGGGGACTGTGTCGAACTGCACGTGCGGCGTCTGCGGAACGAGTTTTGGGGTCAGGAGCGGCGGGGGCTTCTTCTTCGACCTGCTGCACTGCGACATCTGCGGCAAGTCCACCACGGTGAGTCACGAGGAGCTGGGCGAGATCCATCTGGGGTACATCAAGGGTCTGCGCGTGCCGTACGCCATCGCGCGGGCCGGCCTCGACGCCAGGATCCAGGCGCAGTACACCGGGCCAGTGCTGACGCCGGACGGGTACACGGCCGCAGCCGAGGCCACGCTGGCCCCGTGCGAGTGCGGGGGCACGTTCCGGTACGCCGCGCCGCCTCGGTGCCCCACATGTCGGTCCACCGAGGACCAGTGGACCGTCGGCCTCAACAACGTGAGCATGTTCGTTGACTGACCTGGGTCGGCGCGTCAATCGGCTGACGGCAGCCGAAGCCCTGCGGGCGCTGTACATCGATTTCGAGGGGCGGATTGACGAGCCGCCCGTCCTGCTTGGCGTGCATCGTCGCGGCCGCGGGGCGCTGCCGTACGTGCAGCAGGACGTGGTTGACCCGACGTTCGAGGGCCTCGTGCCGCGGTATATGCCGTTGCGCGACGCCGTTGCCAACGTGGTGCAGCGGGCGGTGCGGCGCGATCGGCGGATCGTGGCCTGGAGCGAGCACGAGCTCACGGTGGTCCGCACGCTGGCTTCCTCGGATCCGGACCTGGTGGCCGAGTTTGAGGCGCGCTTTGTCAACGCGCTGGCGTTTGCGAAGTACTGGCGCAACAAGCTGCACGCGGGGGATCGACCCGAGGAGGGGCGGCTGGCGGACTATCTGGACCTGGTTGGGTACGTGGTGCCGCCCGGCGCGGGGCCAGGCCATGTCGGCGAGACCATCCGGGTTGTTCGGGCCAGACTGGAGCGGGGGCTGCCACTCACCGACGTGCAACAGACGCGGTGGCACAACCTCGTGGAGCACAACCGCCACGACTGCGCGGGGATGCGGGCGGTCTGCCTCCGGGCAGCGCGGGAGTTGGAGGCGCCCTGACGGCTAGCATCGCGTCGCCCGTTCGCCTGCGGGGCGCGGCGCCCGTTCGCCCGTTCGCCCGTTAGCCCCCGGCGCGGGGACCCAGCACCCTTCGGCACCCGGGACCCTGCCGCACGCCCGTTAGCCCCCGGCGTATGCACCCCATGTTTGGCCGCAGGGGATCGATGGGGCTAGCGCCTCGTAGCGCACCCGTCACGGCCCGTCCGCCCGCACAGAGACCCGCCAAGTCAGCCCTTGCGAGCGGCGCCATACATGGGGTAACTACGCCGGCGCCGAACGACCCGGATCGGCGCCCAGAGGAGGCCCATCGAACCCGCGTCTAGCGCCTTGAGGTGCACCTTCGCCAGCGGGCAGTCATGGAGTGCATACGAGGCGCGGCTAGGCCGGCTCGAGGCCTAGCGCCGGGGCCTAGAGCCGGGGGTTAGCGGTACGTCGGCGCCATCGCCTGGCACGCCACGTCGAACTCCGGCAGCGTCAGGTCCAACAGGTACGCCCCCACGGCGGCATCCACGCACGCGCTCTGCGCCGCCCCGTAGTCCACGTGCTTGCCGCCCACGTACGTGACCACCCGCGAGGAGGTGAACGCCCGCGTCATCGACGCCGTCCACGCGTAGGGCGTGTGGGCGTCCCGCGTGGAGCCCACGATCAGCAACGGGACGGCGGACTGGCCGAAGTCCACCGGCACCGGCTCCACCGGTACGCGCAGACCGGAGCACATCGACACGTCCGCAAACCCGTTCAGCCAGCCATGCACCGGCGCCTGGAGGCGGAGGGACGTCGCCAGCGCGTTCTGCTCAGACACCGTCGGCCGCTGCGGGTAGTCCGTGCAGTTGACCACGGCAAACGCCGCGGAGCCCAAGCTGATCGACTGCGCAAACGGCACGCCATCGAGCACCGCCAGCGCGGCGTCCACCGCCAAACCGGTCCCAAACAGCGCCGTGTGCGCATAGCCCACGAGCCGGGCCAGCGCGCCGTAGCTGCTCTCGGAGC
>CAIXZV010000355.1 GCA_903924005.1 uncultured Chloroflexota bacterium
CCCTGCCGTCCGCCACAAGCTGGGCATCCTGCGCGATGTCGAGACGGAGCCCAAGAAGTTCCGCGAGGTTGTGCGGGAACTCTCCTGGCTGCTTGGCTATGAGGCCCTGGCGGACGCCCACACGCGCGCCGTTGATGTGGAGACGCCGCTTGAAGTCATGGCCGGCGAAGAGCTGGCGGACCGAATTGGCTTTGTGCCGATCCTTCGCGCGGGCCTCGGCATGGTGGACGCGTTCCTGGAGCTGATGCCCACGGCGCAAGTCTGGCACCTGGGTCTCTTCCGCGACGAGAAGACGCTTCGCCCGGTGGAGTACTACAACAAGCTCCCAAGCACCTCGAACGTGGACCTCTGCCTGATCCTTGACCCGATGCTCGCCACAGGTGGCTCGGCCACCGCGGCCATCGAGGTGCTCAAGCGCTGGGGCGCGGTCCGGATCAAGCTGGTCAACCTGATCGCGGCGCCCGAGGGCGTGGAGGCCGTGACGAAGGCGCACCCCGACGTGGAGATCTACACCGCGTCGCTTGACCGCCAGCTCAACGAGAAGGGCTACATCATGCCCGGCCTGGGTGACGCGGGCGATCGGCAGTTCGGCACGGGCGGCGCGGGCTGACGGTTTCGGGAACTGCGGCCCGGTAGCCCCGCGCCAGCAGTACCCTCCGGCAGGTGGATCGAGCCCGCCTGGTCGGCATCGCCCTGGTTGTCGCCGCTGCCGTCGGGTACGGCTCCGGCGGGTTGTTCGCGCGTCCGGCGTACGAGGCGGGCGCCAACTGGCTGACCGTCATGGCGTGGCGGTTTGGCATCGCCATGGCCCTGTCATGGATGCTGGTAGCGATGCGCCCGCAGACCCGGGCAGCGGTGCGCAGCATGGCGCCCCGCACCATCGCAACGACGCTTGGGCTCGGCGTGATGCTCGTGCTGCAGAGCGGCACGTACTACGCCGCAATCGAGACCGTTCCGCTGTCGCTGGCGGGGCTGCTCACCTCGATCTACCCGCCCGCGGTCGCCTTCCTGTCCGTGTGGATTGGCCAGCCGCTGCAGGGACGACGTGCGTGGCTGGCCCTTGGGCTGACGGTGACGGGCATGGTGCTCGCGGTGGGCGGGATCAAGACCGGCGCGATGCCGCCCCTTGGCGGGCTGCTGCTGGCGATTGCCGCGCCGCTCTTCTACGCGGTGTGGATCGTCTTGGCGGCGCGCCACTCTGGCGAAACCCGCGAGGGCACGGGGGCCGAATCAGGCAGAGCCAACGACGCGCTCGCCACCGGCGCACTCCTTGTCACGGGCACCTCCGTCGCCTACTGGGCGATGGCCCTGGTGACGGGCAACCCCGTGCTGCCCGCGGACGTTCCGGTCGGGGCGTGGCCGGGGATCCTTGGCGTCGCGCTCGCCTCGGGATTTGTGGCCCCGCAGGCGTTCTACGCGGGCGCCAAACGCGTCGGCGGCGCGCAGGCGGCGCTGATCTCCACGGTGGAGCCGCTCTACACAATCCTCGCGGCAGGGTTCATCCTGGGCGAGATGCTCACGCTCCCCCAGTGGGCAGGCGCCGCATTGATCATCGGCGGGGTGGTGCTGTCACAGACGCGCGGGCGGGCGACGCCCGCCCAGGCAACCGCCCCGGATATCGCCGAGCCTGTGCTGGCCCAACCGCTGGCCGCCGCGGGCCACGACTGACCGCCACGCCTGACGCCTGACCGCCGCGCCTGACGCCTGACGTGATGCACCTGCCAAAGCCGAAGGTGGTCTACGAGGTCGTCGTTGCCGGGCGCACCGTGTACACCGTGTTCGCCAAGCGTCCAGACCCGGACGGGGACGCCATGTGCGCCGCCGGTCGCCATGCCGAGACGCGGCAGCTCCTTGTGGAGGGCGATACCAGCGTGGGCCACTTCTGGTGGTGCGCCTGCGGGCAGCGTCGCTGGCACGGTCTGGAGGCGCCCGGTCAGGAGACAGCCGTCCCGGCTGGCGACTACGAGCGCTGGCTCGCCGACTCACTCGCGCCCCGCAAGGACTGACCCGGCGGGCCCGCCGCCCTAGCCCGGCCGCGCATGCACCCCATGTTTGCCCAAACGCGAAGCGGCGCCCCAACGCCCCGGCCGGGTGCCGCCGTATCCCGCCGGGTCCCGCAGCCGGGGCCCTCGGGCCGGGTTCATACACCGCATGCATCGGACCGCGTGCAAGGGGGTCCCGGCGGGCGCGCTCCGCGACCTTAGCCGGGCTGTTCTCCTGGGGCTACACATGGGTTGCATGCGGCGGCGCCAAGGCCCGGCGCGGGCGGCCGGGAGGGCGGCGCGCGCCAGGCTCAGGGAGAACTCGGGGCCAGTTCAAGCTAGCGCAGCGCGACGTCCGCGAACGTCCGCATGTCCGGCACGACGAGGTCCGGCGTTGCGTTTGCAATCGGCGTGGCGCCAGCGCCCGGCATGCCCTCGCGGCGGTTGATCCAGACGGTTGTCATGCCCAGCGCCTTGGCCGGCACGTGGTCGTGGAACAGGCTCTGCGCCACGTGGAGGATGCGCTCGCGCGGCACATCCACGCGCGCAAACAGCAGGTCGAAGTTGGCCGTGCGCGGCTTGTACCCCCGCGCCTGCTGGGCGGTGACGATCCAGTCAAACGTCACGCCCAAGCGGCGGTTTGAGCCCGCAAACAGGTCGTCGTCGCAGTTCGTCAGGACGCCCAGGCGGAAGCGCGTGGCGAGACGCCGCAGCGCATCGACCGAGTCCGGGAAGGCGGGCCACTCCGGCACGGAACCTGCAAAGTGGGCGATGGCTGCGTCTGCCGGGTCAACGCCCACGTCAGCGCACACACCCCGGGCCGCTGAGGCGAGCACCTCGCGGTAGGTGCGGTAGACGCCCGCCTCAATAGCCGCCTCGTGCTTGGCGAAGAGCTCCAGCAACTCGTCCTCGGTGGGGTGCACGTCGTGGCGCGAGAGGACCCCTTGGAAGGCATTGAGGATGCCGCGCTCCCAGTCGATCAGCGTGCCGTATGTGTCGAACGTGAGCGCGTCAAAGCGGCTGAAGTCGATGGCCGTCACGAGTTGGCCTCCTGGGCTGGCGAGTCGGGGGATCGTGCTCGACGGGCGCGGGGGGCGGGTCGGCCACCCGTGCGGCGGGTGCACGCATGGTGTTGCCGCAGGCGCCAGCGGCTAGCGGCTACCTCGCCACTTCGGCCGCAATCGCTGCCACGTGCGTCGCGGTGGTCCCGCAGCAGCCGCCGATGATCGTGGCTCCCGCGTCAGCCATGCGCCTGGCGTATGCAGCCGCTTCGGCGGGCGTCCCCGGGTAGGTTGTCGTGCCTTCCGCGGTCCCGTACGGGATCCCGGCATTGGCCTTGGCCACGATGTGCAGCCCGGGCGCGGCCGACTTCAGCAGCGGGATCACCGCTTCCACGGGGCCCCAGCCGTCGCCACAGTTCGCCCCAACGCCCGCCACGCCGTGCTCTGCGAGGAGCGCAGCGGCCTGCTCGGCAGGGTTGCCAAACATCGTCCGGTTGCGCGCGGCAAACACCAGCGTCGCAATGACCGGCAGCCCGGGCGCGCCTTCGCGGGCGCCATCCACGGCGGCGAGTGCCTCGTTGAGGTCCATCATCGTCTCAACCCACAGCACGTCCACGCCCGCCTCGGCCATGATGGCCGCCTGTTCGGCAAACGCCGCACGCACCTCTCCCGCGTCCAGGACGCCGTACGGGACCAGCAGCCCACCGGTGGGGCCCATGGAGCCTGCCACCAGCCGATCTGGACCTGCGGCGGCCCGGGCAGCCGCAACCGCTGCGCGTGTGACCTCGGCGGTCCTGCCCTCCACGTCCGAGCCCACCAGCCGCAGCCGATTGGCGCCAAACGTGCACGTGAGGATCAGCCCGGAGCCTGCCGCAACATGGCCCCGATGCACTGACTCCACGGCCGCGCCGCCCTCAGGCGTGAGCAGCCAGGCCTCGGGAGCCTCCCCCACCGGCATGCCGGAGGCGAAGAGGGCACTACCCATGGCGCCGTCGGCGACGATGGGGCGGACGAGGGTTGTGGGATCGGGCAAGACTGACATGTGCGGAGCATTCGGGACACGGCGTCCCACGTCAAGCACCGGTCGGGTTGCGGCCGCATTGCTGCGCTAGAGTTGGTGGCGCATGGGAGGCTGTCAGGCAGCCCCCACAGCGAGGGAGGCGCGCAGATGCGGCGAGCGGCGTGGGCGGTTGCCCTAGCAGCGATGACGTTGGTGGGCTGCGGGGGCGCCGCTTCGACAAACGCCCCGGCCACAGCGGGAGCGACGGTGCCGGCAACCAGTACGCCGACGGCCGCGCCCACTCCGGCCGCGAGTCTTGCGGCCGGCACCATCGGCTTCCGCGTGGTCAATGCGACCGCGGGGCCAGTTGACGTGTTCGTGCGCACCCAGAACCTAGTCACAGCGTCGCTGGCCAAGGCAGCGTTGGCGGTCGGTGACGTCTCCAACGAGCTCTTCCCGCCGGACC
>CAIXZV010000356.1 GCA_903924005.1 uncultured Chloroflexota bacterium
CCTTGGGGGCGGGCTTGGCCTCGGGTGCCTCGGCGGCTGCCACCGGCGCCGCGACAGCGCCCTCGGCAGCGGGCTTGCGCACGGAGGTACGGCGCTTCGGGCCGTCCGCCGACACCGCCTCAGCCGATGCCTCAACTGCCGCATGCGCGACAGCCTGAGCCTCGGGTGCGGCCGTTGCGGCAGGCTTGCGCCCGCCACGCGTCTTCGGTGCCTCTGCGCTTGGCGCGGCATCGGTCTTGGCAACCGGCGCCGGCTTCACTGCGGGCCTGGGTGCCGCAGCGGGCTTGGATCGCGACAGCTGCGCGAGCAACTGCTGCTCGAGCTCCGGCGGAACCTCGCTCCACTCCTCTCCACCCGACCTGGGCGCGCGGTCTACTCGCTCCGGGCGGTCAAAGCGCGGCGGACGGCCACCCTGGGGTGCGCCACCACGACCTGCGTCGTTCCGGACCACGGGGGAACCGCCACGGGCGGGCTCTGCAAAGCGGCTGGGCGTGGTGCCCCGGGCACCGCCGTAGCGCTCACGGTCCATCGCTGCAGCGTAGGCGCTCCGATTACCACCGCCGCCACGGCCACCTTGGCCGCCGCGGTTGCCCTGACCACCGCGGTTGCCCTGACCCTGGCGCCGCTCGGCGAGCAGGTACTCAGGGATCGCGGGCTCCTCAAGATCTTCCTCGTCCTCGATGGGCAGCAGACCCGCAACCGGACGCGTGGGCGTTCCGATCTGGCGGTCCCAGACTGACCCAAAGGGGGTGGAGGAGCGTCCGCGCGGCGCGGAGGACTCCAGGGCGGCCATGTCGTCAAACGGCGTCGGGAGCTCGCCCGACGCAGTTCGCACCGGAGCGGGACGCGGCGTGCGGCCACCACGGGCGGCGCGCGGCGCCTCCACTATCGGGGCAGCAGCCTCGGCGTCAAGCTCGGCGTCAAGCTCGGCGTCGTCATCGTCTTCGTCAGCTTCGGCTGTGACGGCGGCCTCGCCCTCGGGGGCACCCTCGGGAGCGCCCTCAGCGGCCTCGCCCTCAACGCCGCGGCCACGACCGCGGCCACGACCACCACGTCGGCGGCGGCGGCGGCGAGCGTCGCCCTCGCCTTCACCCTCGCCATCGGTGGCGCGGGTCTCGGCTCCGGGCTCCAGGCCTTCAAGATCCTCGACGTCGTCGGTAAAGACCTCGATCTCGCCTGCGGCGGCGGCGGCGGCAATTGCTGCAGCGCGCGAGAGCTTCTCGCCCGGCAGCGCAACGAGCCTGCCCGACCCACCCTCAACGGACTCCCCAACCGGCTCCCCAACGGAGCGGCCGCGGCCGTAGGGCGAGCGCGTGGCGGTCCCGCGGGTTGCGCTGACAGCCTCGGGACGATCAGAACGGCCACGGCCGCGATCCCGGTCGCCGTACCGATCACGGTCCCTGCCGCGACCTCGGCCACGACCCGTGCCTTCAGACTGCTTCTCGGGCACCTCGGTCATGGAGAGGTCCTCGTCGTCGTTGGCGACGCGCCGACCCGACTGCGAGGAGCTCTTGTCCACCTTGGCGATCTGGGTGATGTCGGTGAAGAGGTCCGCAACCTCAATCAGGTCCGACGAGGTGTTGCCGCGGAAGCTGATGACCTCGCAGCGGACGCCCATCTCCTGGACGGCGCGGATGGCGGACGCAAAGTCCCCGTCGCCGGACACGATGACCGCGATATCGAGGTTACGCGCGGTCTTCATCAAGTCCACGACGAGCTCGATGTCGAGGTTCGCCTTGACCTTGCCGTCGCCGTACTTGCGGATGTCCTTGCTGACAACCTTGTACTGGTGGCGCGCAAGGAACTGGTGGAAGTTCCGCTGGTTCTCGTTTTCCGGGTCAAGCCCGGTGTAGGCGTAGGCGCGGACGAAATCCCGTCCGGCGGTGGCCGACTTCAGCAGCGTGACGTAGTCGATGTCCACGCCGGCCGCCTTGGCCGCGTAGAAGATGTTCGCCACGTCCACGAAGACTGCGACGTTCTTGCCCACGATGACTCCTATGTATCAGGGCGACCCCCGGGCCTCCCTGGGGCGCTACAGCCGGCGGATGGCGCCAGCTGCGATGAGCGGCCGCCGGAGCGATGGTCCGGCGAGGGCGAACCCAGCCCGCTCAAAGCGGGCGAGGCGCGCAGGTTCGGAGGGCAGGGCCACCTCCACAAGCGAGCAACCCTTGTTGCCCGCCGATCGAAGGATCTCCCCCAGAAGGGCGTCCACAACGGCATCCTCGTCCTGCCCGGGGGCTGTGACCAAGAGGTCAATCGTGCCAACGTAGCCGCCGGCAACAACCGACGGGCGAAGCACAAGCAGCGCCCCTCCCACAATCGTGCGTCGCAGTTCAGCGATCAGCACGCTCGCGTTGGGCAGAAACACCAACTGCCGGAGCAGGTCGGCGGCGTCGACCGATCCACGATCGGACGCACGGAAGAGCGGCTGGCCAAGCATGGCCAGCTTATCCACATCCGTGATCCGAGCCTGGCGGATCAGATAGTCCACGCCGCCTGCGCACCTCGAACAGCGGACGGCTTAGGCGCCGGGTCCCGGATCCGATCGGTGATCGGCTGGGGCGGCCCCGCGCCTGGCCGCGTAAACGGGCTCGGGAGGCGAGCGAACAAGGCTCGAACAGCCATCCCAGAGCAGATTGACACAGGGACGGGTGCAAATGACAGCCTTGCATCCCTAGCGCCAGCGCCTATCATACGGCATCGCTTCGGGACGACCTGTCCCGACGCGAGTTGGGTCCTTCGGCCCGAGCCATCGTCACCGTCGCACCGGGGCATCCTGTGACCCCGGGCACTTGTGGGACGTGGGCTCGGCTCACGCGCAGCGGCTGCGCTGGGGATAGCCGGAGGAAAGTGGAGGAGTGCACATGAAGCTCGCGCGCGTCGGCGCGGCCCTTGCGGCTGCAGCCATCGTCGTCTCGGCCTGCGGTGGGTCGGGCGGAAGCAAAACAATCACGATCGGCATCTCGTTGCCGCTCTCGGGTAGCGACCTTGCCAGCGCCGGTCCGGCGCGCGACGGCGCGCTGCTCGCGCTCAAGGACTTCACCCTCGCCGGGTACACCATCAAGACGCTGATCCTTGACCACGCGGTCAACGGCATCCACGACCCGCAGCAGGGTTCCAAGGACATGACCACGCTCGTCTCTGACGCGACGGTCGTGGGCGTTGTTGGCCCGTTCAACTCGTCCATTGCAAAGGTGCAGATCCCGATCTCCAACGAGGCCGGCCTGCTGCAGTGCTCGCCCGCCAACACCAACCCGGACCTCACCAAGGGTGATGCCGGCAAGCAGCTCCGCGCCAAGGCGCCGGACAAGATCAACTACATCCGCGTCGCCACCACGGACGACATCCAGGGCCCGGCTGTTGCCCAGTACGGCATCAACAAGCTGAGCCTCAAGAACGTCGCGATCATCGACGACACCGAGACCTACGGCAAGGGCATCGCCGACGCGTTCGCGGCGGAGTGGACCAAGCTGGGCGGCACGGTTGTCGGTCGCGAAGGCGCCCCCAAGGGCACCACTGACTACACCGCCATCCTGACCAAGTTCGCGGCTGCCAAGCCGGACGCGGTCTTCTACGGCGGCGTCACCTCCACCGGCGGCGGCCTCGTCCGCAAGCAGATGGACCAGGCCGGCCTCGGCGCCGCTGCCTACCTCGGCGGCGACGGCATCCAGGACGGCAACGGCGCTACCGACGGCGCGTTCATCAACATCGCCGGCGCTGCGGCTGCCAACAGCTTCAGTTCCGTGGCGGCCATCCACGACATCCCCGGCGCCGCCGACTTCGCTGCGAAGTACAAGGCTGAGTACAAGGTCGATCCGGGCTCCTACAGCGCTTCCGGCTACGCCTGCGCCCAGATCATCATCGCCGCCGTCAAGGCGGCTGCCGCAAAGGGCGACGTTACCCGCGAGGCCGTCCGCGCCGCCGGGACCAACACCGCCACCAAGTTCGACACCATCCTCGGCTCCGTCAGCTTTGACGCAGTCGGCGACAGCAGCCAGAAGATCATCTCGATGTACAAGGTCGACATGACGGCTGCTGGCGGCAAGGGCGACTGGATCTTCGACTTCCAGGTCGACTACAAGTAGCCCCACCCACCCGGTCGTAACTGGCGCCGGGGAGCCTCAGGGCTCCCCGGCGTCTCTTCTATCCAGCACCACCAACCGCAGCGGAGAACGCAATGACGGCACTCCCCGCGACCAGCGAGGCTGGCGGCGCTCGCGTGCCGATGGGCGCGAGCCTGAAGCCACTCCTCCGCTTGGTCGTCCCCGCGGTGTTTCTCGTGGGCGCATACGCGTTCATGGGCCCTGAGCAGTTCGTCAACGCCCTGACGCGCGGAGCAATCTACGCCCTGATCGCGCTTGGCTACACGATGGTGTACGGCATCATCGAACTCATCAACTTCGCCCACGGCGACATGTTCATGATGGGCGCCTTCGTCAGCCTGACGTTTCTCGGGCAGATCCTCGGGCTCACCGGGTCGATCACCGACATCGCCAGGCTTGCGCCGCTGCTTGTCGCAGCCTTCTTCGTCTCGATGATTGTGATGGGCGCGATCGGCGTCACGATTGAGCGCCTCGCCTACAAGCCACTGCGCGGTGCGCCGCGGCTCGCGCCGCTCATCACGGCCATCGGCGTCTCGTTCATCCTCCAGAACATCGTCATGCTCAAGTACGGCCCGTTCCAGACAAACTCGCCGAAGATCTTCCCAAGCTTCGATATCGTGATTGGCAGCGCCAAGATCCCCGCCCTGTCGGTCTTCATCATCGTGGTGGCGCTGAGCATGATGGTCGCCCTGCAGTTGTTCATCAGCAGAACCCGGCTGGGTCGCGCGATGCGCTCCACGGCCGCGGACCGTGATGCCGCACAGCTCATGGGCGTCAACATCAACCGCACCATTGCAATCACGTTCCTGATCGGCGCAGCCCTGGCTGGCGCGGCGGGCGTGGTCAACGGCCTCCAGTACGGCGTCTCGCGCTTTGACGACGGCTTCCAGGCGGGCCTCAAGGCGTTTACCGCAGCCGTCCTCGGCGGCATCGGCAACACCGTCGGCGCAGCCCTTGGCGGGTTCATCATCGGCTTCATCGAGGTTGGCGCAACGGTGATGGGCTTCTCGCGCTGGGGTCCCGCCATTGTGTTTGGAGTCCTCGTCATCGTGCTTGTCTTCCGGCCGTCGGGTCTCCTCGGCCAGCAGTTGGGGGAGCGCGCATGAGCGCGTCAACCGCAGTCCCCAGCGGCCGCTTCGCCGCCCGGCGCCAGCGCCTCGCTGAGGTCAGCTCGCGCCACCGCAGCTGGTCCATCGTGGTCGGCATCGCGATCATCGGGGCGATCCTGCCCGTCCTCGCCAACATTCCGCCGTTCACGCTCGCCACGCCAACCAATGCCTGGATGGACGGCTTCACCAATGCCGGCGTCTGGGTCCTGCTTGCGATTGGCCTGAACCTCGTCGTGGGTGTGGCCGGTCTGCTGGACCTCGGCTACGCGGCCTTCTTCGCAATCGGCGCGTACACCTACGCCTACGTCGCGTCGCCGTTTGGCAACTCGATCTTGGGCATTGAGTTTGTGACCAAGGTCAGCCCAGATCTCTCGGGGCTCGTCTTCTGGCCAATGCTCCTTGTCGGTGCGCTTGTGGCCGGGATGTTCGGCATCCTGCTGGGCGCCCCGACGCTGCGGTTGCGCGGCGACTACCTCGCGATCGTCACGCTTGGCTTCGGCGAGATCGTCCCAATCGTGTTCCTCAACTCGGACGCCGTCACCAACGGCACCAACGGCGTCGGCGGTCTCGCCCGCCCGGCGCTGCCGATCATCGGGTCCTTCTCGGCGCTCAATCCTTGGCCGTACTACATCTCGATGCTGGTCCTCGTCGCCGTTGTGATGATGCTTGCCTACCGGCTTGTGGAGAGCCGGCTCGGCCGGGCATGGGAGGCCATCCGAGAGGACGAGTTGGCAGCTGCGGCCAGCGGTATCAACACCGTGACGGCCAAGCTGCTTGCCTTTGCGCTTGGCGCATCAACGGCAGGCATCGCCGGCGTGTTCAACGCCTCCAAGCTGGTGACGGTGAGCCCAGACCAGTTCACGTTCATCGTGTCGTTCACGGTGCTCGCGATGGTGGTGCTCGGCGGCATGGGCAACTTCTGGGGTGTGGCCGTCGGAGCCTTTGTGATCTACACGATCAACAACGTGCTGCTCAAGGTGCTCAACCAGTTCTTTGACGCGGTCAGCTTCCCCATCCTCAAGGACATCGACTTCATCCAGCTCCAGTTCCTGCTCTACGGTCTGGCGCTGGTGGCGATGATGCTGCTGCGACCTGAGGGTTTGTTCCCCAACAGCAGACGACAACGAGAGCTCCACACCCAGGTTCTCGAACCGGGCGCGGACGAGCTCACGACGGCCGAGGCCACCACCGAGGAGGGCCAGCGATGAGCGGCAACCCGATGGACAACGAGCCCATCCTCGTCGCCGACAGCGTCACCCGGCGCTTCGGTGGTCTGGTGGCTGTCAACTCGGTGGACTTCACCATCCCGGAGGGCTCCATCGTGAGCCTCATCGGGCCAAACGGCGCCGGCAAGACGACGTTCTTCAACGTCCTGCTGGGCGTCATCGACCCCACCGCCGGATCGGTGGTCTTCCGGGGCCGCCGGATGATCGCGAGACCTGAGCGTATTGGCTTTGAGTCGCTCATCTGGGTGCTGCCTGCTGTCCTCGTCGGACTGCTGGCCGCCCTCTTGGCCGAGGCGGGCATCGTGTCGGGCCGCCTGCTGGCGCTCCTGGGTTTTATCACGCTGCTGATCCTGATCGGGTCGCTCCTGCTGGGGATCATCCGTCCGGTCTGGTACTCCAAGGGCCTCGAGCGCATCGGGATCTTCCGCAGCGCGCGACCCAACGACATGGTGACCGCCGGCGTCGGCCGCACCTTCCAGAACATCCGACTCTTCCACAACATGACCGCCATCGAGAACGTGCTGGTGGGGATGCACACGCAGCTCCACGGCAACCTTCTTGAGGCGTTCCTCCAGACGCCGCGCGTCAAGGCGGAGGAGAAGGCGGCCGAACAGCGCGCCGACGAGCTGCTCACGCTGGTGGGCCTCCGCGGCAAGGGCAATGAGGCGGCCCGGAACCTCCCCTACGGCGACCAGCGACGCTTGGAGATCGCCCGAGCCCTTGCGGCCGAGCCCAAGCTGCTGCTGCTTGATGAGCCGGCCGCCGGCATGAACCCGAAGGAGACGCTGGACCTGGTGGCCCTGATCTCCCGGCTGCGCAACGATCTGGGCCTGACGATCCTGCTGATCGAGCACGACATGAAGGTCGTGATGGGGATCAGCGACCGGGTCACGGTCCTGGACCATGGCGAGAAGATCGCCGAGGGCACGCCCGATCAGGTCCGCAAGGACCCCCGCGTCATCGAGGCCTACTTGGGAGCGCCGGCCGCATGACCGCCCCGAACACCGTGGCGACAGATGTCGTCCTCAAGCTGACCAACGTCCACAGCTACTACGGCGCAATCCACGCACTCCGCGGGATTGACATCGAGGTCCCGCGCGGCGAGATCGTGACGCTGATCGGCGCCAACGGCGCCGGAAAGACCACGACGCTGCGCACCATCTCGGGCTTGATCCACCCCCGTGAGGGTTCGGTTGAGCTCAACGGGAAGGACATCTCCAAGACCGCTGCCCACGAGCTCGTGGTGGCAGGCATCGGCCACGCCCCAGAAGGGCGTCGCATCTTCTCGCGCCTCACCATCTACGAGAACCTGCTGATGGGCGGGTTTACGCGGACGAAGGCCGAGAACCTGGAGCAGGTGGAGCACGTCTACGGGCTCTTCCCGCGCCTCCGGGAGCGCGCCAGCCAGAAGGGCGGCACGCTGTCTGGTGGTGAGCAGCAGATGCTCGCGATTGGGCGTGCGCTGATGACCAGGCCCGATGTGCTGCTCTTGGACGAGCCCTCGCTGGGCCTTGCGCCGATCCTCGTGCAGCAGATCTTCGGGATCATCCGCGAGATCAACTCGCGCGGGATGACCATCCTCCTGGTGGAGCAGAACGCCCTCCAGGCCCTCTCGATCGCCAACCGCGGCTATGTGCTGCAGACGGGCGAGGTTGTCCTGTCTGGCTCATCGCGCGACCTGCGCGAGAACGAGATGGTCCGCAAGGCCTATCTGGGCGAGGACTGACCGGGGCTCCGCTCCGGGCAACAGCGAGCCGTGACCCACGGAGGCCGTTCCGACGGCGGCCGTAGCGACGGCGGCCGTAGCGACGGCGGCCGTAGCGACGGCGGCCGTAGCGACGGCGGCCGTAGCGACGGCGGCGTGCAGCCGCATGGCCGGGAACCTCACGAGCGCGTGCTCGTCGAGACGCCCGTCACCGCGGTCGGCCGCGGGCCCAGTGGCCCGCTCGTCGTCACCCTGCTTGTCGTAGCCGCGTTTGCGGCTGGGCTGCTCCGGCCGTGGGACGTGCTGGTCCCGCCCGAGCCCTCCGCGTCCGCTGTGCAGGCCTCGGTGCCGGTGGCCATCGCGTCGGCGGGTTTGACTGCGTCGCCGCCCGCGCCGGCAGGTCCAACCGCATCGTTCCCCGATGCCGCCACGGTGCTCTGCGGCTATCCGGCGACGTGGCGCACCATGAGCCGCGTCTGGGGATCTGGGCGCCCAGCCACGGTCTGGGTGGGAGCCGAGGTGGTGGTGGCCACCGACCCTGGCGACCCCACGATCCCATTCACAATCATCGGCCCGGCGCCGGTTACCGCCATCGGGTGGTGTGCGCCAATCGGGGATGACGGGAGGCCGCCGCGCGATGCCACCGCGGCACTGTTCTCCGTGAACCGGAACAACGGCCGCGCCACGCCCGCCCTCTACTCGCTGCTGGCGCCTCTCCCCGGCGATGCGGGCGCCATGGCGCAGTTGTGGGGCACCCCGGGCAGCAGAATCGAACCGTGGCCGGGCGGCCGATACGTGGTCCGCTTCGCCACGCCAAGCGGCGCGTGGGTCCGCTACCTGGGTCTGGAGGTGGAGGGGCTGGACGACGCGCCGCTACCGTCCGGTCGCCAACGCCGCTAGGCTGAGGACGCGGACTCAGCGGCGGGGCGGCTCCAGCGTGATCTCGTAAGCGGCGCGGACCAGCATGAGCGCGCCAACGATGGAGATCCAGAACCCGAACGCCCGATCCGGCAGCAGCCCGGAAGGCGATGCGAGGGTGTTGGGGATCCAGAGCGCCACGCCAATCACGGCGGCCGCGGCCAGCAGCCAGAACACGAGCCCGCGGTCCACGCCCGTGGGCCGATCACCCGCGGCATACGGCAGCGCAACGAGGGCAAGGGTGGCCAGAGCCGCCAGGAACGACAGGATCCCGGACCCGTCAAACGCGCGGTAGACCAGCGGGGTCAGACCCCCGTCCCCGCCGGTGCGATACCAGGGCAGCACGCAGCCCACCACAAGGATGAGGGCGCCGATAAACGCCAGACGACGACCGGACCCAAGCGGACGGCGGTGCATCAGGCAGGGCTGCTGTAGACCTCGGGGCGCAGAACGCCCACGAAGCGCAGGTTGCGGTACCGCTCGCTGTAGTCAAGGCCGTAGCCCACGACAAACTGGTCCGGGATCTCAAACCCCTGGTAGTCCACCGGGATCTCGACAAGGCGGCGGGCAGGCTTGTCCAGCAGCGTGCAGATCTTGAGCGAGGCAGGGTTCTTTCCGCGCAGGTACCGCACGAGGTAGTTGAGCGTCAGCCCGGTGTCGATGATGTCCTCAACCAGCAGCACGTCCTCGCCCGAGATGCTTGCGCTGAGGTCCTTGATGATCCGAACAAGGCCCGATGACTCGGTGGCAGTGCCGCCGTACGAGCTGACCTCCATGAGGTCAATGCGGAGCGGCAGCGTGATCTGCCGCATCAGGTCCGCCATAAACGGCAGCGAGCCCTTCAGCACGCTGACAAGGGTCAGGTTCTTCTCCGCGTAGTCAGCAGAGATCCTGCGGCCAAGCTCGGCCACACGGGCGGCGATCTGCTCCTCCGTGAGGAGCACCTCGCCGATGTCGTTTACGAGATCCACAGGTCGGCTCATGCTTGGGTGACCAAGACCTCCAGAGGCGTGGGGCTGGACTGACAACTGTCAGCGTGAATCATGGCGCACACGGCGAGATGGCGCACGGCGCGCGCGGCGGGCGTCTGGCAGGCACGAAGTCTCACGCCGGGGCCGGTCCGGCAAAGGATGCGGCATCAACCGGCAGGTGCGCGACGGAACGAGCGGCCGATCGACGTCTGCGGCCCCGTCGACGGCCGCGGCCAGCCCGGCCACCGTCGGCCTCCGCGGCCGCGGTCTCCTCGACGGCTGCGGCGACCAGTTCCACGGCGTCGGCCGGTCCGGGGGCAGCCGCCACAGGTTCCCGAGGTGGCGTCGCCTGACCCAAGGTGCCCGAGAGCTCGTCGAGCAGGCCGAGCCTGCCGAACTTGAGCAGCAGCATCCGGAAGTCGCGCGCGTAGAAGAGCTTGATCCGCACATCGGGGTACAGCTCGCGCAGGCGTCGCAGCTTGCGGTTCTTCTTGCGGACCAGCGTCTGCTTGAGCGTGGTCAATTCGACATAGAGGTCTAGGTCCGGCAGAAAGAAGTCAGGCGAGAAGCTCTCCACCACGTCTCCGTCAAGGCTCCAGCCAATGGGAAACGTGTCCGGCTCGTACAGCCAGCGGACCTGGTAGTAGGACAGGATCCGCGCCAGCTCCGCCTCTGAGTGGTGCGCGAAGGCGGGATGCACCGGAGCGGGCTGTTCCTGGTCATCCTCGAGGTCGCGGTGGTCCATGGAAGTCCAGTCTACCCGCCTCGGGAACAGGCAGTGTGCCTATCGATGCCGATACCCCCATGGGGTATCATCGCGTCATGTCCGACACCCCTGTCAAGAGCACCGTCAAGACGGCTGCAGAGATCCCGCAGACCGGGGTTGCGGGGCAAGCCGCTGCGGGTGGACACGACACCTTCCGTCACAGCTACAGCAAGGACCGCACACATCTGGTGCGCAGGCTGAGCCGCGTTGAGGGACAGGTCCGGGGCATTGCGCGGATGATCGAGCGGGACGAGTACTGCGTGGACATCCTCCAGCAGACGGCAGCGTTGCGGGCCGCTGTGGACGCAATCTCCATCCTTATCCTTGAGGATCATGTCCAGGGCTGCATCCGAACCGCGGCTGAGCGCGGTGAGGCGGACAAGTACGTGGATGAGGTCATCGACGTCGTTCGTCGCACGCTTGGCCGGCCCGTCCGAGGCCCCGGCCGCACGGCATAGCGGGTTCTGCCGCCTCGGGTTATCCACAGAATCCGCGACGCGTCTCGAATCGTGGAAAACCTCCCTTGACCCGCCCGGCGCCCCGGCCTACCTTCCGCAGTCCGCACACAGTGAGCGCGTCGGGGAGTGTCGTCCGCGAGGGGCACCGGGGAGACCCGGGCCAGAACCGGAGGGACGGGGCCAGACCGGCTGACGCCACAGGTGCGAACGATCGACGCCGGGAGCGGCTCCCGGGCGGACATGGCACGCGACCACAGGAGGGTGCCGTGGACCAACCGAGAGAACCGCTCCCGACGCGCGTTTCGGACACCCCGGAGCTGCCCGCCGGGTATCACGCTGTGCTTGACGCCGCGCTCCCCCTGCTGGGCGCCCCGCTGCCGGACGGCGCCCGCGAGATCATCGACGGGCACATGCGCCTCCTGCTCGCCTGGACGGCGGCCGTCAACCTCACGGCAATCCGCGACCCGGAGGAGGCTGCCCGCCTCCACGTCCTGGACAGCCTCGCGGCCCTGCCGCTGCTGCGCGCACGCGGCGTTCGCCACCTGCTGGACCTCGGCAGCGGCGGCGGCTTTCCCGGCATCCCGCTGGCGGCCGCGCTCAACGCGGATCGAACCCTGCTGGTGGATTCGGTGGGCAAGAAGGTCCGGTTCCTCAGCACGGTGATCGAGGCCACAGGACTGACCGGCCGGGTTGCGGCGGAGTCGGTGCGGGCCGAGACACTCGCGCACACCCCGGGCGATCGCGGCGCGTGGCAGGCGGTAACCGCCAGAGCCGTCACGTCACTTGCGGAGCTTGTGGAGATCGGGCTGCCGCTGGTCGCCCGCGGCGGCGTCCTGATTGCCTGGAAGGCGCGAGACCTGGACTCCGAGGTGGTGGCTGCGCGGCCCGTGCTGCGGGCGCTCGGGGCCAGCCAGGTGAATGTCCTCGATGTGGGGCTGCCCGGGCTTGAAGGCCATCGGCTCGTGGTGATTGAGGCGGGCGGCCCGGTGGATCCGCGATATCCGCGCGATCCGGCCGAACGCCGGCGTCGACCGCTGTAGGCATCGCTGCGCTACCCTCGAGACCCATGCGCATCCTCGTCCTCTCGGACATCCACGCCAACCTCGAAGCCCTCGACGCTGTCCTCGACGCCGCTCCGGCGGTGGATGCGACATGGGTTGCCGGCGACATCGTGGGCTACGGCCCCGAGCCCGATGAGGTTGTGGAGCGCCTGCGCGAGCGCGGCGTGACCGCGGTCCGCGGCAACCACGATGCCGCAGCCGTTGGCGGCGATGAGATTGACTACTTCAACGAGGACGCCCGCCGGGCGATGCTCTGGACCCGGGGCGTCATCTCGGACCGGACACGGGCCTGGCTGACTGCGCTCCCGGAGCGGGTGGAGCGTGAGGGCTTCACGCTGGCGCACGGCAGCCCGCGCGATCCCATCTGGGAGTACGTCACCACAACGCCCGTGGCGCGGGCCTCGTTTGACGCCATGACCACCAGCCACGGGGTCATCGGTCACACCCACAGGCCCGCCGCCTACCTCAACGACGACGGCGTGATGAGCCTGATGACACCGGCAGAGGGCTCACAGCTCACATTTGGCGCTCGACGGGTGCTGCTCAACGCGGGCAGCGTGGGCCAGCCACGTGACGGCATCGCCACCGCGTCGTGGATGGTCCTGGACACGGTGCTGGGCACGGCGGACTGGCGGCGGACGGCCTACGACATCGCCTCCGTGCAGGCGGCGATGCGCCGCGTGGCGCTCCCCTCATTCCTGCGGGACCGGCTGGCGTACGGCGGATGAGCGCACCGGAGCACCAGACCTCGCAGCGGCTCGCGTTCTGCCGTAGAGTCGCAGCCTGCAACATGACGAAGCCACGGCAGCTGCCGCACACGAGGTCTCCCCGAACCAGCCCATGATCGGTGGACGACGACCCATTCAGGGTCGCAAGCCTGCGGACCGACGCGTCCGTGTGGAGCGACCGCACGCCGCGTACTTCCGGTACTCGGGCCCCGGGCAGCTGGTAGCAAAGCCCGCAGCCTCGACGCCGAGGACCGGTCTTGACCGCACCATCCAGCGCTGGAAGGCCTCGCTGCTTGGCCGGCCCCTCGCAAGCGAGGAGGAGATCGGCGAGCGCCTGCCCAAGAAGCTTGCGCTCCCCATCTTTAGTTCGGACGCTATCTCGTCGTCCGCGTACGCAACCGACGAAATCCTCCGCGTCCTGGTCCTTGCGGGCAGCGCCGCGCTGTTTATCTCCATCGACGTCGCGATTGCAATCGCGGTCCTGCTGACCGTCGTGTCCCTGTCGTACCGGCAGGTCTGCCGCGCGTACCCG
>CAIXZV010000357.1 GCA_903924005.1 uncultured Chloroflexota bacterium
CTCGGGCCCGGCGCTCGGCCACTCCTTCGAGGGCCCGCTGCACGGCCATCGGGAGGCGCGTCATGCGCTCCTTGAGGACGTAGTCGGACGCGCCGAGCTTGAGCATCTCCACGGCCGTGTCCTCGCCGATCGTGCCGGCCACGCAGATGACCGGCAGCTCCGGGCGCTCGTCGAGCACGGTTCTGAACACATGCTTGAGCAGGGCTTCGGCCAGGCTCGCGTCGTCGGACAGGTCGGCAAACGCGATCTCCGGTTCGACCATCCAGAACTCGGCCAGATGCCGGCTGGTGTTGGAGTTCTCCGCGCGGAACGTGGGGCCGAAGGTGTAGACGTTGCTCAACGCGAGGCAGTACGTCTCAACGTTGAGCTGGCCCGACACGGTGAGGAACGAGGGCTTGCCAAAGAAGTCCTGCGTGTAGTCGATGGCGCCATCGGCCGTGCGCGGCAGGTTGGACAGGTCCAGCGTGGAGACGCGGAAGAGCTCGCCTGCGCCCTCGGCGTCGCTGGCGGTGATGATGGGCGTGTGGATCCAGGCAAAACCGTGCTGGTCGAAATAGCGGTGGATCGCCATCGCCAGCGAGTGCCGAACCCGGGTCACGGCGCCAAACGTGTTGGTCCGTGAGCGCAGGTGGGCAACCTCGCGCAGGTACTCGAAGGTGTGGTGCTTGGGCGAGATGGGGTACGTGTCGGGATCGTCCACCCAGCCCACCACCTTCACCGCGTCCGCCTGGAGCTCCACGGTCTGGCCCTTGCCCTGGGACTCCACCACGGTGCCGGTCACGGTCACCGCGCACCCGGCGGTCAGGTGCAGGACCTCGGACTCGTAATTTGGGAGCGTGGCGGGGGCCACAGCCTGAAAGGCGGCGAAGCACGAGCCGTCATGGATGGCGAGGAACGAGAGACCCGCCTTGGAATCACGGCGCGTCCGGATCCAGCCGCTGACCGTGGCGCGCTCACCGACGGCCGGTGAGCCAGCAAAGATATCGACGACTCGGTCTGCCTTCGGCATCGGGTTCTCCTTGCGGGCCCGGAGAGGCGCGCTTTGCGGGGGGCTTCTGTGTTGCACCTGAAGGATGCCCCACCCGAACCGGTTCCGCAGGTCCGCGAGCACCGCCATCGTCCGGTCCGCACGCATCGCCCCGGGGGCACGCCTCGTCTCCGGCGTACGCATCGTGCCCGGCCGCACGCCTCGTCTCCGGGGGCGCCCTTCGTGCCCGGGGGCACGCCTCGTCTCCGGCGTAGGCATCGTGCCCGGCCGCACGCCTCGTCTCCGGGGGCGCCCTTCGTGCCCGGCGTATGCAGTCCATGCATAGCCACAGGGGAGCGACGGGGTTAGCCAAGTCGGGCGCATCTTGGTCAACCCGTCAGAGCGCCCTTGCGCCACGCGCTATGCATGCCGCGGCTATCCCGACGCCGATGGCCTGGCTGCTCTCCCATCCCGGCGCCGCACCAACCCGTTGAGCGGCAGCTTCCCCAGCAGGCACTCATGGGTTGCATACGCCGGGGGCCAAGGCGCCAGGGGGAGATGCGGATGAGCGGCCGAAGGCGGGCCGGCGCTCGGCGAGGGGCGCTCGGCGCGGGGCGCTCGGCGCGGGGCGCTCGGCGTGGGGCGCTCGGCGTGGGGCGAGGGGC
>CAIXZV010000358.1 GCA_903924005.1 uncultured Chloroflexota bacterium
ACGCCAAACACCACGCCGATGGTCGCCGTCACGATGATGTCGCGCGTCCGCCAGTCCGTTGCGGCCATGCCGCCGGTTGCGCTGCCGAATGTCATCTAAGAACCTTGCCTCCGCACATGAAAACGCCGCCTCCGGGATGCCGGGGACGGCGCATGTGCGGGCCTGCTTCCTACACCGGTACAAACCGGATCAGGTTCCGCGGGTCTGCGGCCGAAGCCGCACTCTCAGCGCCAAGGCGCTCCCCGGAGGCGATATGAAGTTGTGCCCGAAGTCTACACCGGGCGCCGTGCGGGACCCGGCTCTAGGCCTTCGCCGGCACCTGGCTTCGGATCCAGCCGATCACCTCGGCCACCACCTCGGCATGCGTGGCCTCGTGGTAGCACTCGTGGCGCAGCCCCGTGTGCACGGTGCGCGTCGCGTTGGTCATCTGCGTGAACGGGTCCGTGGTCGCAAGCGGCACGATCGGGTCGGCGTCGCCGTGGATGACGTGTGTGGGCATCGGCATCGACTTGGTCGCCGGGAGCAGCGCCTGAAGCCTGTCCTGCTCGTCAAAGGCGCAGGCGGCAAACCGCGTGGTGGAGGTGTTGCTGTTGAGCGGGTCGGCGTCGGCCTGGGCGCGGATCGCCGGATCGCTGGAGAGCCCGCCCTCCGGCAGCCCGTTGGCAAGGCGCATCTTTGGCGCGATGCTGCGGAGTGCCCGCGCAAGCGTCTTCTTCCAGCCGGGCAGGGTGGCGCGAATGCCAGGGGCGGAGAGCACAAGCAGGTCCGGCATCGGCTTGCCGGCGGGCGGCAGCACGTAGCCGGTGGCGATCAGGCCGCCCAGCGAGTGGGCGAAGACCACCAGCGGCAGCCCCGGGCGGGCGGCGCGGGCGGCCTCAATGCGCGAGGCGAGATCCCCGTAGAACTGGTCGAAGCTGTCCACATACGCCGGCACGCCCGACGAGCCGCCAAAGCCGCGGTGGTCGTAGCCAAAGGTGTCGATGCCGGCGTTGGCAAACGGCTCAGCCACTTCCTGGTAGCGGCCAACATGCTCGCCCAAGCCGTGGACGATCAGCGCAACCGCCCACGGCTCGCCGATGACGGGCCAGTGGAGGGTGCGCAGCGTGGTGCCATCGGGGCGGGTGGCGCTGCCGATTTCCGGGGTGACGGGGGTGACAGTGGTGTCGGTCATGGTGGCCTCCTCTGCGTGCACGGTACCGCGTTCGGCGCTGCGGCGGCTACGCTTGTGTGCATGGGTTCACCGTGGCGCGAGGTTGGCGATCGCGTCTTTGTGCGCCGCTATGAGGTGTTTGACCAGAACATCGTTGTAGTGCTGGACCGCGGGGAGGCACTGGTGGTGGACACCCGGTCCACGTACCCGCAAGCACGCGAGATCCATGTCGACCTTTGGAAGCTTGGCTCACCCAACGTCACGGTTGTCGTGAACACCCACGGGCACTTCGACCATGCCTTTGGCAACTCCTCCTTCCGGCCGGCCGTGGTCTGGGGCCATGAGCGCTGCGTGCCGATGCTCCGGGGCGCTTGGGCCGCGCGGCAACGAGTGCACGCGGCCGAGCTGCTGCCGGACTTGGCGGCCGACCTAGCGTCCGTGGTGCTGGACCCGCCAACGCGCGTGTTCACGACGGCGGCGTCGGTGGTGGTGGGCGGGCGCGAGGTGCTGCTGGACTACCTTGGCCGCGGCCACACCGATAACGACATCGTGGTGCGCGTGCCCGATGCGGATGTGCTGTGCGCAGGCGACCTGCTGGAGAACGGCGCCACGCCGTCCTTCGGCGACAGCTACCCGCTTGACTGGGCGCTGACCGCCAAGCGGCTGCTGCGCCACTGCGGTCCCGACACCGTGGTGGTGCCGGGCCACGGCGACCACGCGGGACGCGAGTTCGCCCTGGCGCAGACAGCGCAGTTCACGGCGCTTGCGGGGCTGGCGCGACGGGTTCATGCTGGCAGCCTGGTGCTCGCCGAGGCGGTGGCGATGGCCCCCTACCCTGCGGCCGATGCTGTTGAACCACTGGAGCGGGCACTGGCGCAATTGCGCGGCAAGTTGGACAACGGGGGTGGATCGTGACGTTTGACGGGGTCCTGCAGGGCGTGCTGCTTGTCGGCACGCTGGTGCTCGTCGTCGCCCTGATGTTGGCGCCGGTGGTCATCCTTCTGGTCCTTGCACGGCGGCACCTCAACGGGCGCAAGAGCCGGCTTGACGGGCTGTTTGGCGGGATTGGGCGGGCGGCCGCGATGAACTCACACCTGCGCGCCGGGACGCCGCACCCGGATGACGCCGCGGTTCCGGTGCCACCCAGACCGGACGGGCTGCGGGATGGTCCCCGCCGTCGGCGCCGGAGCCGCGGGCGTGGCTAGCCGCACCGACCTGGTCTGCGTCGGCCGAGAATCAGGACGGACCTCCCCCGGTGACGGGTTAGGACTTGGACCAGTCACGGTCCGCGTGCAGGGGCTCGCTGGGGCGGGCGTACCATCTGTGATGGTCACGGACTACTGAGGCGCCGCCCCGACACTCGCCGGCCCCGAGTCGATCTCTTCAGACCCCTTGTCCCCCGCTGCGACGGGCCGCACCGCGGCGATGTGGAGCGGGCCTGCGCCGCGCAGGTCCCGTCGTCTGGAGGTCGCCGCTCGTGCTGACCAGTCCGCTCGCCCGCAGATCTCGCGGGTTCCTGCTTGCGCTGGGTGCCAGCGCCTTCCTCATCGTGCCTGTCGCGCCGTCGGCAAACCCGGGCATCGCTGCCGAGAGGGCTGGGGGCACGACCGCGACGACTGCAGTGTCTGCTGCGGCTGCTGCAAAGGTCTCGCGTGGGCCGACCTCATACGCCGCAACCATCGCGGACGCCCAGGCGGGAGCCGCAGACCTCCTCGCCTCGAGCGGCGCCGCGTCGCTGTCCGTCTCACTTCTGGCCGGCAGCACGGTGGTCTGGCAGCAGGCCTTCGGGCTCGCCGACCGCGCCACCAGCGCCGCGCCAACCTCCGCCACGATGTACGGCATCGGCTCCGTGAGCAAGATGTTTGCAGCCATCGCCGTCATGCAGCTGGTGGACGCGGGCTTCGTCTCGCTTGACACGCCCGTCGTGACCTACCTGCCTGCGTTCCGCATGGCCGACCCCGGGTATGCGCAGATCACGGTCCGCATGCTCCTGAACCATTCGGCAGGGCTGCCCGGGTCCGACTACTTCAACACCCTGACCGCGGCGCCCAACCCGGACTACGTGGCCCACCAGTTCCTCGCGGCCCTCGCCACCGAGCGCCTCAAGACGACGCCCGGCTCCATGAGCGTCTACTGCAACGACTGCTTCACGCTTGCCGAGCTGGTCGTGGCCGCCGTCAGCGGCAAGCCGTACAACCAGTACGTGACCGACGAGATCTTCACCCCGCTCGGGATGACCCACAGCCGCTTCCCCACCGAAGCGTTCGCGAACAGCACGTACGGCCACGCGTACGCCGACGCCACCACGACAGCGCCGGACCCGCAGGAGTTCGTCAACCTCTACGGCTCCGGGGCCATCTGGTCCACGCCTTCGGACATGGCGCGCGCAGCGGCGATGCTCATGAACGACGGCGTCTACGCCGGACACCAGATCCTTTCGGCCGCTTCGATCGCCGAGATGGGCCAGGACCAGACACTGACCACGTTGGGGTCGGGGGGCCTGAACCCATTCGTCTACGGCCTCGGCTGGGACTCTGTGCGTCAGGGCGGTCTCAACGCCATCGGCATCACCGGCTGGATGAAGGGCGGCGATACAAGCGCCTACCACGCAGCCTTCCTGCTCGCACCCGACCAGCAGCTCGCCGTCGTGGTGGTGGGGGCCGGCTACGCGCTCAACTCCGGCCCAGAGGAGGACCTCGCCGAGCGGATCGTGCTCCACGGCCTTGTGGACCAGGGCGTGCTGGCGCAACTGCCAGCGGTTCTGGTAGCCACCAACCTGCCAACCGAGACCCCGACGCCCGCCCAGCTGGCAGCAATCGTCGGCATCTACGGCGCTGGGGGCGGCACCTTTCGCGTGACGGCCGACGCGGCTGGCGCGCTGAGCATCTCGCCTCTCAACGGCAACGCGTGGGCGGTGAACCCCGCAGCCTTCACACTCCGCTCAGACGGTGCGTTCTGGGCAACGGACGCAAAGGGCACCTCAATCCGCGTGGTGACAGCCTGGGGTCGCCACTATCTGGACCTCCGGCAGCGCGCGGGATACGGCCACTACCGCACGGACATCCTGATGGGAGAACGGGTGCTGCCCGGCAAGCCGCTGGCTGCGGCGTGGCAAGCGCGCCTTGGCAAAACCTGGCTTGTGGTCACGGACGTGCCCACGTCCACAAACTGGGGCATGCCGCCCACCGTCAGCATTGCTGCAATCCCCAACCTGCAGGGGTATGTGGGGCTGGACGGCAACGGCGGCGGCAACGCGCTCACCGTGGTGGACCCCAGCACAAGCACCACGCTTGGCGCGATGTTCCTTGTCATTCCCACAGCCCAGGGCCGCGACCTCGCCGACGTGACCTTCTTCAGGCGAGGGTCTGAGGAGTGGCTGCGCACCGGGAGTGCCGTGGCTCGTCCAAAGGCGTCCGTTCCGCGGCTCTCGTCCGGCATGAGCGCGGTGCGGATTGGGAAGGAGGGCTACGCGGAGTGGCGCTCCATTGCGGTCAGCTCGACACTCGTGATCAGGGGCCGGGGCGCCTGGAAGCTGTACGACGCCAGCCTTGCGGTGATTGCGGCCGGCACCGGGAACGCGAGATCCGTGGCGGCGCCGGCTGGCAGCTACCTTGAGGTCTTTGGC
>CAIXZV010000359.1 GCA_903924005.1 uncultured Chloroflexota bacterium
CGAAATCGGCGTGGCCGGGGGTGTCCACGATGTTGATGTGGTAATCCTTGTATTTGAAAGCGGCATTCTTGGCGCGGATCGTGATGCCCTTCTCGCGCTCGAGGTCCATCGAATCGAGGACCTGGCTCATCATCTGCCGGCCCTCAATGGTGTGGGTCAGCTCAAGCAGCCGGTCGGCAAGCGTGGACTTGCCGTGGTCGATATGGGCAATGATGGAGAAGTTGCGCACGCGCGACTGAGGGATGGTCACAGCGCGGGAGTGTATCCGCTCCGACGCCACGGGTACGATCTCGCAGATGCCTGCGTTGCTCTCCCGTACTGCGTTTTCGGCTGCCGCCATCGGGCTGCTGGTCCTGCTGCTGCTCCTGCCGCGGATTGGCGCAGATCCTGACTCGGGTCTCACGCGCAGCAACGCGCCGTGGAGCGACGAGGGCTACGACGCGGTCAACGCCCGCAACCTCGTGCTCCTGGGCAACCCGTCACCCGATGACTGGAACCGCCACCTGCTCTCGCCCACGGCCACCGCGGTCCAGATCCCGGCGTTTGCTGTCGCGGGCGTGGGCATCGAGACGGCTCGGCTGCCCGACATCCTCGCGACAGCCCTTGCTGCCGTCGGCTTGACGCTGCTTGCCGCAGCCGTCCTCGGCGGCGGCGCGGGCGTCGCTGCGGGCCTAGGCTTTGCAACGTGTGCGCTGGTGCTGGGGTACGGTCGGCTGGCGTTCCTCGAGCCGCTGCTCAATGCGGCCCTCGTGGCGGCGCTGGCCGCTGTGGTCAGGCCAACCCGCCGGCCCCGGCTCATGGGCGCCCTGGCTGGTGCTGCGCTTGTGGCGGCGGTTGGCGTCAAGCTGCTGGCGCTGGTGCCCGTGGTTGCGATCGCGGTGGCGGCCGGATGGATGGCCTGGCAGCGAGTTGCAGGACGCGTGAGCTTGCGCTGGATGGCGGCAGGCGCCGGGCTGACAGCCCTCCCATGGGCGGCACTGGTCATGACGCATCTTCCGGAGCTGCGCCTGGCGGCGGCCACGCTTCCGCCGCTGGCCATCACGCTGGACCCAGGCGAGCTGCGGCAGCGGGTGCTGAACTACCTGCTCCGCGGGGCAAACGACGGCGCGTTCGAGATGGCGCTGCCGTTGCTCGCCGCTGCTGCCGTTGGAACCGTGGCCGGTCTTGCGCGCTGGCGTTCAGCGACACCCCGTGCACGCGCCCTGCTCGTGGGCGCCATCATATGGGCCGTCCTGGCCACGGCAGAGCTGGCGGTGGTGGCGTATCGGCCAAACCGCTACTTCCTCGCGGTCGTGCCGGCGCTCGCGGTGCTTGCGGGCTTCGCCATGCCGGCACTGCAGACGGTGGCAGTCAGGATGCCGAGGCGCATCGCGACGATGAGCGCGGTCATCGCCATCGTCCTGCTGACCGGGCCGGGCATCGTGTCCAGAGGCTTGCCGACCACGGCGCCTCCCAGCACGCTGCCGCAGATCCAGACCGACGTAGCCTCGGTCATCCCCGGCGGCTCCACCGTCTACGGCGCCTATGCCGCCACATTTGCCATGCGCGTGCGCGGCGCCATCGTCACGCCCTGGGGCGCCGACGGGTTCAATGCCGACGACCTCTATGCCACGGCCGGCGTCCGCTGGCTGATCCTGGCCAACGACGACCAGCCCGTCTGGATGCAGGCGCGGCCCGAGATTTGGGCGGCGCGCCAGGTGGTCCTGTGCAGACCGTGGGGACCGCACCACATCTGCCTCGTCCACCTGGGTGGCTAGCGGCAAATCGCCCCGCGCCGGTTTGAGGCTGCCGCTTGTAGGATCACGCGCATGACGTCGATTTCCTCGCCGCTCCCCGACGACCTGCTGGCCGGCTACCGGCGCTTTCAGCACGGGCTCAGCACCGCCGAGCACGAGCTGTACGCGCGGCTCGCGGCGGACGGCCAGCAGCCGCACGCGATGGTGATCGCCTGCTCGGACTCGCGCTCCGCGCCCGAAGCCGTGTTTGACGCTGGCCCGGGCGAGCTGTTTGTCGTCCGCAATGTGGCGGCGCTCGTGCCCGTCTATGCGCCGGACTCGGGCCGCCACGCGGCCAGCGCCGCGCTTGAGTTCGCGGTCCTCGCCTTGGGCGTCGAGTCCATCGTCGTGATGGGTCACGGCGGGTGCGGCGGCGTCAAGGCCGCGTTTGACGACGCGGCGCCGCTCTCGGCCACCGACTTCATCGGCGCGTGGGTTGACGGGCTCCGGGACCTTGAGCCACTGCTGGATCCTGCGGATGCCGCCGATCCGGCCGCCCGGCCGCGCGCGCTGGAGCACCTTGTGGTTGAGCAGTCGCTGGCCAACCTGCGCACGTTCCCGTGGGTGCGGCGGCGGGAGTCCTCGGGCGCGCTGACCATCCAAGGGCTCTGGTTTGACGTTGGGCTGCGCGAGCTCCATGCCCTCACTCCCGCAGGATGGGCCGTCCAGCCCCACGACTGATCGTCGGGCCGGGCGCCCAGGTTCAGGAGGCCTTGCCCCGCCGAAGGACAAGCGCCAGCGCCGCGGCCAGACCGCCGATGAGCAGGGCCATCAGCACGAGCACAACGACGAGCGCAACCGGCACACCCGCGTCGGCGGCCGCTGCGGGGAGGGGCGCCTGCCCTGGGGCCGCCGAAGCGCTTGCGGGGGGCGTCGCCCCAGCCACGCACCCCAAGCGGACCCAATGCGCCGGACGTGATGCCTCCTCGGGCGGTCAGGCGTACTTGTCGCCTCGGACGACGCCCACGTCGTCCACCCAGGCGATGACGGCGTAGTCCTCGACGTAATGCGCCGTGATGTGCTCAAGGATCCGCTCGGCCA
>CAIXZV010000360.1 GCA_903924005.1 uncultured Chloroflexota bacterium
GAACGAACGGATCGACGAGGCGGGCGAGATCACCGAGATCCCCAACCCGGCATTCGCCACCCGTGAGGGTTGCTGGCAGGGCGAGAGCGGCTTCGCCAACGTGGTGACCGGGCGCTCGCACAACGGCAACGCCTCCGTCTTGGACCCGGTGGCCTGCGAGGTCATCGTGCGGATGTTCACCCCTGACGGAGGGCGTGTGTACAACCCGTTCGGCGGCGGCGTCCAGATGGGCTTTGTGGCCGGCGCCAGCGGGTACGAGTACCTCGCCAGCGAGATCCGGCAGAACCAGTGCGATGCCAACAACAAGCTGACCGAGCAGTTCAGCAACGTGCGCTGGGTCCAGGCGGACAGCTCGAGCTACCACCCCGACGGCATGTACGACCTGATATTCACCTGTCCCCCGTACTACCGGGTCGAGAAGTACATCGACTATGACGGCCAGTCTCCCGACGGGGAGATCAACTCGATCAGCACCTATGACGAGTTCCGGGACACGCTCTTCGCGGGCTACAGGGTGGCGCTGGAGCACCTGAACGACAACCGCTTCATCGTCGTGATGACGGGCGACAGCCGCGGCGCCAAGGGCGCGTACCACTGCCACGAGGCGGAGACGGAGGTCTTCTTCAAGGAGCAGGGGCTCACGGTCTACAACAAGATCATCTACCTGGAGGCCGAGTTCACCCGGCTCGCGCAGGCCAAGAAGACGCTCGCGTTCCGCAAGTTCCCGAAGACCGAGCAGCGGATCATCGTGGCCTACAAGGGCGACGTTGACGCCATCGCCGCGGAGTTCCCGCCAATCGGGAGGCTCTAGACATGGCGGACCACGGCGCGGAGCTGACGGCCTACTCCGCCGCACTTGCCGAGTTGGCCGCCGCTGAGAGGACGGCGGCCAGGCTCAAGACGCCCGCGGCGCTGCGTGCCGTCGTGGAGGCCCACAAGCGGGCGCAGCGCATCTTCCTCACCGCAGACGCCGACCTTCCGGCTCCGGGCCGGATGGGCATCGGGAACCGCCGATGAGGGTCCGCATGATCCGCCCGTCCTACTGGACGGACGCCGACCTGCAGACGCGGCTCACCGCCGACGTTCGGGAGTTCTACATCGGCTGCTGGATGGTGGCGGACGACGCCGGCTACATCGAGTGGGACGTTGACCGCATCGGCGTCGAGCTGTACGGCTACCACCCGCTAGCGTGGCGCAGGTCGCGCCTGCCGAAGTGGCTGGCGCTGCTGTCCCTCAACGGGCACCTCGTGATGCTCCCGTGCGGGCGCCACGTCGTCGTTCCCAACCTCACGAAGTACCAGGCGCCGCCGAAGCCCAGCTACCAGAACAAGAAGGCCCATGACGCCTGCTTGCGCCAAGTGGCACCGGCGGGCACCAGCGGGCGCCACGGGGCACCAAGTGGCAAGCACGACCTAGTGGCACCAAGTGGCGCCACGGGGGACCAGCGGGCACCAGCACAGGGGTTCTATAGGGGTTCTATAGGGGAGGGGTTTAGTAGGGGCGCCGCCGCGGACTCGCCTAACGGCACCGACCCCGGAGAGAATGGCGACCTCAAGGCGGCTCTCGGCGACTTCGCGGTGATGATCGGGGGCAAGGCGTCGTGACGCGCGCCGTCGACCTGTCAACCGAGTCCGGGTTCCAAGCCCATGTCCTGCGCATCGCCCGGGACCTCGGCTGGGGCATCCCGCAGGCCGCGTGGCAGCGGGTCCAGGAGGAGGCGCAGCAGTACGGCGTGACGCCTCCCCCGATGGACGGGCTGGCCTACCACACGCGCTATTCGCTCGGCTCGGACGCCGGGTGGCCAGATTTAGTGCTGGTGCGCCGAGCTGATAGGCGGCTCTTGTTCGCCGAGCTGAAGACCGACCGGGGCCGGGTGAGCGCCCGCCAGTCGGCCGTCATCGAGCTGCTGCGCCACGTC
>CAIXZV010000361.1 GCA_903924005.1 uncultured Chloroflexota bacterium
CCCACCGCGGCGCCTGCGCCGATCGGCTCCCCGGTGCCGTCGGCCGCGTCCGCGGGCTCCGGCCGCGACCGCACGCCGGACCTGGCCAGGCCGCGCGGATCGACGATCGGGGGCAGCGCCGCACCGTGGAACGCGACCTGGTCGCGCTCGGCCGGATGGTAGCCGCGGCCCTTCTGCGTGCGGACATGGACGAGGACCGGCCCTCCGAGCGCGAAAGCCGCACGGAAGGTCTGCTCCAGCGTGGGGATGTCGTGCCCGGGCACCAGGCCGATGTACGTGATCCCGAGGTCCTCGAACAGCTGCCCGGGCTGGGCCATCGATGCCACCGACTGGCGGAGGCGGCGCGAGAACTCCACGGCCTTCGGGCCGACAACCGGGATCCGCTCGGTGACGCTGTCGTAGGCGCTCTTGCCCTGGCGCCACGCCGACGAGAGCTTGATCTCCGCAAGGTACTTGGAGATAGCGCCCACCGACGGGCTGATGGACATCTCGTTGTCATTCAGCACGATCAGCAGCTGCGTCTGCCGGTGGCCGATGTCGTTGAGCGCTTCAAGGCTCAGCCCTGAGAGCATGGCGGCGTCGCCGACGACAACCGCAATCCGCTCTGTGCTGTGGCGAATGTCTCGGGCGCTGGCGAGGCCCTGGGCAATGGACAGGCCGGTGCCGGCATGACCACCGTCCATGACGTCGTGGGGGGACTCGCTCCGGCGGGGAAAGCCGCCGAGGCCGTCAATCTGGCGAAGCGTGTGGAAGCGCTCCAGACGCCCGGTCAGGAGCTTGTGGGCGTACGCCTGATGCCCTGTGTCCCAGACAATGTGGTCGCGCGGCGAGTCCAGCAAGCGGTGCAGCGCAAGGGTGATCTCGACAACCCCAAGCGAGGAGCCAAGGTGTCCTCCCGTGACCGCGACCGTCCGGATGATGGTCCCGCGGATCTCGGTCGCCAACTCGTCCAGTTCAGCGTCGGAGAGACCGCGCAGGTCGGCGGGCCCCTTCAGGCGTTCAAGGATCGGCACCGGGTTGTGCTCCTGCTTGGGTGGACGGGCGCCGACTGAAGCGATGGGGCGAGGCCGGTCCTGACGTCTTTTGCCGACGTCGCAACCGAGGCGTCAGCGGTTGGCGAAACGCCAAATCTGATGGCGGATCGTAGCACGATAGGGTGCTGGCCCAGCTTCTGGAGCCTGTGCCGCGACGCCCCGCGGTGAGCCTTAGGCCTCGGCGCTCACGTCGCGAAGATCCGCCAGACCTGTCGTCCCGTCCGCCCGTGCAATCAGCTGCGACACGCGCAGCTCCGCCTCGCCGAGCAGCATCTCACACCGACGCTGCAGCGCAACAGCGCGCTCGTAGAGCGACACCGTGACCTCAAGCGAGGCCCCGCCCGCCTCAAGCTCGGCAACAACCCGGCCAAGCTCAGCGAAGGCCTCGTCGTAGGTCATCGCGACCGGGTCCGCCGCCGGCAGATCTGTCTCGCTCATGCTGCTGGGCCCTCCTCTGCGGTGTCGTCCGTCTGGGCTGACGCCAGTACCGCTGGATCGTCGTTGATGTCCGTGCCGGTCTCCAGAACTCGGTCAACGCGTTTGGCCAGGATCATACCGATGGCGATCCCCCCGCCGGCAACGGCACCGACGAGGACGATGAAGATGACAAGGTCGCTCATCGCTCTGCGCTGGGCCCGGTGCTGGTTGCCGCGATGCCGCCCGCCTGGAGCGAGATGACCAGCGTCGTCCCGGGCGGGGCCGCGTCAGGCTCCCGCACCAGCGCCCCGTCGGAGGCACGACGCACGATGGCGTAGCCGCGTCGCAGCGTGGCCTCGGGGCCAAGCACCGCTAGCGATCCGGTGGCGGCCGCAAGCGAGGATCGCGAACCCGCGAGCAGTGCCAGGACAACGCGCGGCGGTCGCTCCTCAAGGGCCGCCAGCATGCGGCGATCTGCGCCAATCCTGTCCGCAACAGCTGAGGAAGCGCGGTCGAGGAGCAGACC
>CAIXZV010000362.1 GCA_903924005.1 uncultured Chloroflexota bacterium
CCAGGAACATGCGCGCCCGGCTCTTGCCGAAGGACATCGCCTGGTTATTGGTTCCCTGGGCTTGTCTCATCATGAAGAAGATGAAGCCGCCGATGATCAACAGCGGCAAGAGCCCCGACACCAGCAGGCCAATCCAGCCTGTATCAGCCGTGGGCTTCCTGATGTAGGCGTCAGGCTTCAGCGTCACGCCGCCGCTGGCGGCCGCCTGCTGCATGTCTTTGGCGACATCGCCGGTGATGGAGTTGGGCACCACCACCGTGTACGTGGTGCTGTCCGACATGGTGACCATAAGCGTTTCGCCGTCTTGGACGGCCTTCTGGACCTTGCCAACCTTGACATCGTCAAGGAACCGCAGGTAGCCCTCTTGGGCCTGTGGCGTGGACGACGTGACCCATGCGTAGAGCAACGTCACCGTGCCCGCCACCAAGACGAGCATCACGATGCCGTTGCGCAGGAACTTTGCGTTCAAACGGAGCGCCTCCGAGAGGGTTGGCCGACGTGAAAGCCGACCGTTGGCCGAGTATAGCGCCGGGTCCCCTTCACCCCTTCTGAGAGCCGGGGGTGCCGGGGGTCCTGTCTTTGGTTCGCCGCAAATGCCTCGGCGGATGTCGCCGGAAACGACAACGCCCGGGCGTGGCCCGGGCGGTCATGATGTCAGGATGGTGGCTGGGGACAGAATCGAACTGTCGACCGGGCGGTTATGAGTCGCCTGCTCTGCCGCTGAGCTACCCAGCCACGGGCGGCGATTGTACCGACACCGCGCGGGACCTGCCAGCGATGCCGGTGCGCGAGATTGTCTTGAGCCATTCCGCCGAAACACGGACAATGGCGCCGACCAGGAGCACCACGGCAGGAGCACCACGGGAGGATCGAATGGGCAACAACGAGCCAGGACAGGGCGGGGTCCCAGGCTGGGGCCAGCAGCCGCAGCAACCACAGCAGCCGCAGCAGCCGGGCTGGGGCGCGCCACCACCGCAGCAGCAGCCCGGGTGGGGCGCTCCCCCGCCGCAGCAGCAGCAGCCGGGCTGGGGCGCTCCCCCGCCGCAGGCTGGCTGGAATCCGGCCCCCGCCAAGAGTGGGGGCAATGGCTGCCTCAAGGGTTGCCTGATCATCGGCGGCATCTTGATCGTGCTCGTGATCATTGCCGTCATCGGCGTCACGGTGCTGGGCCTCAAGTTCGCCGGAGACATGGGCATCGGCGCCAACGGGCAGCTCAAGGAGTGCCCGTTCGTGTCCAACTCCAGCCTTGAGACCGTGCTTGGCAAGGACGCCACCGCGCTACCGATCAGCGGCATCGCCGATGCAACCATCGGCCAGGTTCTCGACAAGCGCGTCCTCAAGGACGCCGAGAACTGCATGATCGGCAGCGGGTCCAGCACCGGCACCAGTGCCGACACGGCTGGCTTTGGCCGCATCGCGAAGTACAGCGGGGGTGACGCCAGCTCAAAGTTCGACGCAGAGAAGAAGGCGGCCACCGCGGCCGGCTACCTCGGCGACGATGTGAGCGGCGTTGGCGACCAGGCCTTCTGCACCACGGCGAACGAGGTCTACCCAGGCGTCGGCGTCCTGGTCCGGAAGGGCAGCGATCTGGTCTACGTCAGCATGCTTGATGCTGCGCCGTACGCCAGCGACGGAAGCCTCACCACGACCTGCCAACTCGCCCAAAAGGTGGCGAAGCTCGTCATCAAGTAAGGTCGCAACCGGTCCCCGGCGGGGTCAGCCCCCGGCGCTTCCAGCGTCGGCCGGGTCCCCGCCGGGACCAAACAGCAGCCGAAGCCAAGACTCCACTGGACTGGACGGCTCAGCCGATCGGCCAAGCATCATCCCGACGCTCCCGGGAGCATCGGACGCCAGCGGCGGTGCATCCGCCGCAAGCGAGAACGGGATCTCGTCCGAACTGCCAAGGCGGTATTGCCGTGCCTGCTGGACGACGTAGGCACGCTGGCCAACCAGCGTCAGTTCACCCTCGAGCGCTGCGACTGTCGCCTGACGCGCGGCGTTCGCCTGCTGCATCGCCTCCACGCGCGCGGCGGCCTCGGCGGCCTGCCCCACCTGGTGTGCAAACAGGAGCAGCACCCACGACGCAACAACGGCGGTGAGCAGCAGCGCGATCCGCCTGCGAGTGAGGCCCGCAACCGGCAGATCAGCCAGCGTGCGGCCCGGGCTCGCGGTCACCGTCGGACGGCCATCGCCTGCCGGGTCCGGCGTTGCGTGGGTGTCGTCGAATCGATGCATCGGATCAAGCGTAGCTTCGCAGAAGCTTGATGTCAACCCAACCACTGCGCGTCGAATCTACGCACCTGGTCGTCAGCCAGCACGATTTGTGCCAGACAAGGTGGCACGACACCCCTTGCGCTCCGGCGTCAGGTGCGCCAGCATTAGCACATCCGTTCGATTTGCTTCCGGAGCCGGCATGCGCACCTACGCCCCAGCCCCCACACGCACCGTCCTTGACCGGCTACTCGAGGAGCCGTCGCTTGCGCGCGGCGTCGTCCATCACGAGGTCCGGCCTGCCAAGGACGCTGTCTACGCGGACTGGCCACTGTGGCTGGATCCGCGCCTCCGCCGCGGCCTCGCCAAGCGCGGGATCGAGCGGCCGTACATCCACCAGGCAGAGGCCATTGAGGCGGTGCATGCCGGCCGGGACGTTGTCGTTGTCACGCCCACGGCGTCGGGCAAGTCCCTGACGTACATGGTCCCTGTGCTCCAGGCCCTGGCGGAGGATCCGTCGGCACGGGCGCTCTTCCTGTTCCCCACAAAGGCACTCGGCCAGGACCAAGTGGCGGAGCTCTCTGCCCTTGTCAAGGACGCGGAACTGGAGGTCGCGTCCGCCTGTTATGACGGGGACACGCCAGCTCCCATCCGGTCTGCCATCCGGAAGGCTGGCCAGGTGGTTGTCACCAACCCGGACATGCTCCACTCGGCCATCCTCCCCCACCACACAAAGTGGTTCCAGCTGTTTGAGCAGCTGCGGGTCATCGTCGTGGATGAGCTGCACACCTACCGCGGCGTCTTCGGCAGCCACGTCGCCAACGTGCTCCGTCGGCTGCTCCGGATCTGCGCCCACTACGGGAGCCACCCCGTCATCGTGTGCTGCTCGGCAACTATCGGGAACCCGGCAGAACTCGCTGAGACCCTGACAGGGCGGCCGGTGCAGCTTGTGGACCGCAACGGCGCTCCTGCCGGGGAGAAGCATCTGCTCCTGGTGGACCCACCGGTGCTGGACGCGTCCACCGGGGCTCGCGGATCCGCTCTCACGCTTGCAGAACGGTGGGCGCTGCCGTTCCTGCGCGCTGGACGCCAGACGGTGGTGTTTGGCAAGTCCCGTGTTGCCGTGGAGATCATGCTCAGCAACCTGCGTGAGCGCTTGCGTCAGGACCTCGGGCCCCGCAACAGGATCCGCGGCTACCGGGGCGGGTACTTGCCCACGGAGCGCAGATCCATCGAGCAGGGGCTCCGGGACGGCGAGGTGCTCGGCGTCGTCTCCACCAATGCCCTTGAACTCGGCGTGGACATCGGGCGGCTAGACGTGGCGGTGCTTGCCGGCTACCCGGGATCCATCGCCGGCACCTGGCAGCAGATGGGTCGCGCAGGGCGCCGGGGCGATGTCAGCGTTGCGGTGCTTGTCGCCTCCTCGGCACCAGTGGACCAATACGTCATCCACCACCCGGAGTTCATCCTTGGCGGTAGGCCAGAGGAGGCGCGGCTAGACCCGGACAACCTTCATGTCCTGCTTGCGCATTTGCGTGCGGCTGTGTTTGAACTGCCGTTTGAGCCCGGTGAGTGGTTTGGGCCAGGACCGGCAGATGAGCTGCTGGCGTTTCTGGGAGAGGGAGGCCAAGTCCGGCAGGCGGAGGACGGCCGCTGGTACTGGAGTTCGGAGAACTTCCCTGCGTCAGAGGTTTCGCTGCGCACAGCAGCGCCTGAGAACGTGGTCATCATCGATACGTCACACGATCGCCCACGCGTCCTGGGCGAGGTGGACCTCTTCTCGGCCCAAGTGCTCGTTCACCAGCACGCCATCTACATGCACGAGTCGGTGCAGTTCCACGTTGACAAGCTGGACTGGGGGGAACGCAAGGCGTACGTCCACAAGATTGACGCGGACCATTACACGTACGCCAATCGGGCAGTCACCCTCAAGCCGCTTGACGTCTTTGACCACGCTCCGGTCCCAGGCGGTACCCGGGTTCACGGGGAGGTGATGGTTGCAAGCCTCGTCACGCTCTACAAGAAGCTCAAATTCGGGACGGACGAGAACGTGGGCTGGGGACCCATCGACCTGCCGGAGATAGAGCTGCAGACCACGGCGTACTGGCTCACCGCGGAGACCGCCGCCGTTGGGTGGCGCCGGGACGAACTGGATGTTGCGCTGATCGGCGCAGGCCGGGCCATCCAGGCGGTGGCCGCTGTCCTCCTCATGGTGGACCCGCGGGACCTCGGCCTTGTTGCGCAGGTGCGCTCGCCGCATCACGAGGCACCAACCGTCTACCTGTACGAGGCCGTTCCCGGTGGCGTCGGCCTTTCAGAACGCCTGTATGGGCGCCATGACGAGCTGGTCGCTGGTGCGGCTGACCTCATCCGGGCCTGCCCATGCGAAGCCGGCTGCCCGGCCTGCACAGGACCACGGCTTGAACCGGACGTGGACGGCAAGGCCCTGGCGCTCCGGCTCCTCGCCGCGCTCGCCGTGTCACAACGTCCCGCGGCCGCCGTCGCATGACCGCAGAGACAACGCCCGCAATCACCCGAGAGCGGCGGCTTGCCAACCTGCGCGCCACGCTTGCCAAGTCCGGTGGCGGAGGCGGCGGGCCAGACGAACTGCCGGCCCGCGCGCCATTCGCGGGCAGAAGCAGCGGGGCGCTGGCCGTCCGGCTCGCCCGGGCACTGGGCGCGGAGGCCGCGGACACCGGACGCGGCTGGCTGGTCCGGCGCGTCATCGCGCCCGTTGAGATCCCGGTGGACCGCGACAGGCTTGCCAGGCTTCCAGGGCATCCTCCGGTTGACGTCCCGCTCGTCTGCATCGACACGGAAACCACGGGCCTCGCCACCGCAGCCGGGACGCTGGCGTTCCTCGTGGGGCTTGCGAGATGGGATGGGGACGACTTTCTCCAGACACAGCTTGTCCTCCCGGATCACGCAGACGAGCGCGCCTTGCTTGAGGAGATTGAGCGCTGGATCACGCCAGACACGTGGCTGGTGAGCTACAACGGCCGTGGGTTTGACTGGCCGCTGCTTGAGGCGCGGTTCCGGCTTGCCGGCAGAGCGGCGCCGAAACATGCCGGCCACTTGGATCTGCTCCCGTTTGTGCGGCGAGTGTTCAAGCACCGCATGGAAGACGCCCGCCTGCGCACAGTGGAGACCACGCTCCTCGGCGTGAGCCGGGTGGGAGACGTGGAGGGCTGGGAGATCCCGGCAATCTATCTGGACGTGCTGCGCGGTGGCCCCGTGGAACCGCTCGCTGGCGTCGTCATCCACAACGAGAAGGACGTGCGCTCGCTGGGTTTGCTGCTGGCCCACGTGGAGCGCCGCTATGCCGGACGCGAGAGCCGCCATGAGGCGCCACGTGGAGACCTCGCCGGGCTCGCCAAGGCGTACGCGAAGGAACGGCGGCACGAGGAAGCGCTGGCGTGCCTTGACGACGCGGCCGCGGGCATCGGCGTGGAGCGTGACCCGTTTGGGCGCACGCCCCGGCCGCAACCGCAGACAGTGCGCGAAGCGTCAGATGACGCCTGGTGGCAGCCGCGGACCAGACCGGACTTTGGCGGCAAGCCGCCCGCCAGCGGCTGGCGGGGCCAACTTGCGGCCGGTCGTGGCGGACCGCTCGGCCCGGTCCCGACGGCGGCCGTCTGGGACACCGGCACCACATGGACAGACGAGCGCATCGCCGCTGAGCGCGCCAGAACGCTGAGGAGGCTCGCTCGTTGGGCTGAGGCAGTGGAGGCGTGGCAAGCGGCGGCGGCGGCCGGCGGCGCGCTTGGCGCCATCGCCTGGATCGAGGCAGCTAAGCTTCGGGAACACCGCCTCGGAGACACCGCTGGGGCACTCGCGGCAACGCGGGCGGCGTGGCGCCTGCTGGAGCGGTCGCGGACGCTGGGCCGGCCCTACCCGCGGGTTGAGGCAGACTTGGCGCGACGCGGTGCGAGGCTTGCAGAGCGGATCCGCCGGACGGAGGCGGCCCCCGCCTGACGCTCAGTCCGGGTTGTCCCCGTCATGCATGCGGTGCACCACGGCCGCGTGGTCAGGGACGCCGTAGAGCCCGGGACCCTCAAGGATGAGCGAGCCAACGGCTGCGCCCATGCGCAGGTCCGGGTCACCGTCCACCCAGCTTGTGGTGAGCGACGGATGGACGCGGGCCGCGAAGACGCCGGCAAGGAACGTGTCGCCAGCGCCCACGGGATCCACGTAGCGCTGGATGGGGATGCTGTGCCAGTGGCGCACCGACGCGGCAGCCCCACCGTGACCCACCTCGAAGGCATCGCCGCCATGAACACCGTTGGTGAACAGCATGGTGGCGCCCGGGCGCAGCAAGCCGAGGAGGTCAGTGGCTGAAAGCGATGGGTCAATGTCGTCACGACCAACGCCCACCAGCGTTGCGCGGCGGACCACTCGAGTTGAGGTTGGCGGCAGATGTTTGACCTCGGCGCCCGCAGTCAGGACGCGCAGCAGTCCCTGCCAGCCAACCGCCACAGCGGCATCAGCCGGCGGCACGTCGGCCCACTCCTCGGTGACCTCAGCCGCCACCGGGACCAGCATCCAGGCCGGCGCCTTTCGCCAGGCCCCTGGGAGCGCACGCGGGTCCACTGGGTCGGAGACCTGCGGTGTCTGCTGGATGCGTCCGGTGGGTGTCTCAAGGTTGATGAAGATGGGGCCGCGCGAACCCGGGACAACAACAACCTCAACGCCGGCGTCGCGGACCATGTCGAGCTCCATCGACGACGCGGCCAGCTCGTCCGCCACCACGATCGCCCCGACGCGCAGCCCAAGCCGGGCCAGCGTCAGCGCAGAGTACGAGGCGCCGCCGCCCAGTCGCCAGCCGCGCGCGTCGTCGTCCACCAGGTCCCGGCACGCTGAGCCGACAACCACCACTTCGGGCGTCCGGTCCATCCATCCTCCATGGTTCTCATTGGGCCAGATCAGGGGCCACATATACTTGGCCACCCGCGCAATACCGCGCGAGCCGCAGGCGCGGCCCTGATCGAGGTTCCATCATGCACTTCTACGAGCTCCACGAGGGCGATGACGACGTCTTCGCCGACCTCCTCCTCGCACGAGAGGACGAGATGGCACCCGAGGAGTTCTTCGACATTGTCCAGTCGATCCGCCGCCGCGTGCTGGAGAATTTCGTCCAGGACACGCTCGTCCAGGCCATCGCGAACGAGCTTGAGCAGGACTACGAGTTCATCGCGATCACCGATGAGCGCCTGACCGCCGCCGTGAACGTCTCCCGGGACGAGGAGGAGAACTTCCTCGCCGATCTTGATGATCCCGACCAGGACGCCGATTACGCGACGATCCTCGCCGACCTCAAGGCCGAGGAAGACCGCCGCAACTAGCCCCGGTTAGCGGCTGAACAGGATCTCGATGACGTCGCCGTCACGGACCCGATAGGTCCGACCCTCGGCGCGGACTTTGCCGTGCTTCTTGGCCTCGGCCATCGTGCCAAGCGTCAGCAGGTCCTCATAGCCAATCGTCTCGGCGCGGATGAACCCCCTCGCGAGATCTGTGTGGATGGCGCCTGCCGCCTCGACGGCGGACGAGCCGTCGGGGATGGGCCACGCGCGCACCTCGTCCGGACCCGCGGTCAGGAACGAGATCAGCCCCACCAGCCGATACGACAGCGCGATCACGCGATCGAGGCTGGACTCGGCAAGTCCCAGCTCCTCCATGAACACGGCGGCCTCGTCGGGCTCAAGTTCGCCCAACTCCATCTCGATCCGCGCCGAGAGGGAGTCGATCATGGCGTGCTTGTGCGGGTATCCGGCCTGGACTTTGGCGATCAGGGCAGGCGCTTCCGCGAGCGCGGATTCGCCCACGTTAAGGAGCACCAGCACCGGCTTCTGCGTGAGGAACCGGAAGCCGCGCAGGAGCCTTTCCTCCTCGGGATCCAGCGCCTCATCGCGGATGGGCCGCCCGGCCTCAAGGATGGGCTTCAGGCGCGCGAGGGCCCCCTCTTCGCGCTCGTTTGCCTCGCGCTCGGCTGGGGTGCCGTGGCGCCCGCTGCCGCGCAGCCGCTCGAGGCGGCGGTCCACCATGGCCAGGTCCGCAAGGATGAACTCCAGATCCAGTTGCTCCAGATCCCTCGCCGGATCCACCGACCCCGACGCGTGCGGTCGCGCCTGATCGTCCCAGGCCCTCACCACGTGCAGCAGCGCTTCCGCGTCGCGCAGACGCGCCAGATGCTCGGCCGGGAGCTCCTCGGTGCCCACGTGGCCCTCGGTGGACGCCGGCGGCGCAGGCAGGTCCACATACGTCACGTCCGCCTGGACGATCTTCTTTGGCTTGAACACCGCGGCGAGCTTGTCAAGCCGGGCATCGGGAACCTTCACGACCCCGACATTGAGCTGGAGACCGCCATAGCCACCGGTTTCGGCGTGGCCGCGGGTGAGCGTGTTGAAAACGGTTGTCTTGCCGCACCCGGCGAGGCCGACGATCGCGATCTGCATGCCCTGATGCTACCGGTCGCCGAGCGGACCGGCCGTCAGACAGGGCCCGGCACCAGATAGCCGCCGGCATAGAGGGCGATCACGGGGACTAGCAGCACGAGGCCCGCAGCGAACCCGATCGCAGGCAGGCGCCACGACGAGCCCGATACGAGGACGCCCGCCGACTCCGCCAGCTGTCGCAGCGACACCGCCTGGTCCGGGCGCAACGCACGTTGCGGCACGAAGGTGCCGGCCCCCGTGCCGAAGTCCAGGATGAACGCCTCGCGCGTCACGCGGATCCTCCGGAACGTCGACCAGTCGGACACGGTGGACGACATCGGCAGCGCCATGCGCACGCCCGTGGTGTCCGCCTCAAGGCGGATCTCAGCTTTCCCGACCTCCGGCCGCCGGCTCCACGCCCACGCGCCAATCAGACCCGGGACCACGCCGGTGGCGAACCCGGTGCCGAGGAGCAGCGTCATCGGCCAGACCGGATCGCCGATGAGGAAGTCCGTGACCGTGATCACGACGGCGAACGCTGCAAACACCGCGGCAAGCTTCGTGTAGCGGTGTGCGGCCGCCGTGGCGGCGATGACGTCGCGCGCTGTCAGCTGGTACCGGACGTCAACGGCGTTCACAGCCGCCTAGTACCCGGCGCTCGGGTCCACGACGTTCACGAGCGGCTGCCCCTCGGCAAACCGGCGAAGGTTGGTGCAGAACAGCTCCACCGAGCGGTCCACCACACGTGCCGAGGACCACGACGTGTGCGGCGTCAGGATCAGGTTGGGCAGGTCATATAGCGGCGACGTGGGCGGGAGCGGCTCCTCGCGGAACGTGTCCAGCACCGCGCCGCCCATGCGTCCGTCACGCAGCGCCCGGGCAAGCGCCCGCTCATCTACAAGTTCTCCGCGGGCCACGTTGATCACCCATGCACCGGGCTTGAGCGCGGCAATGGCCTCGTCCGACATCAGGTCGTGCGTGTCGGGCGTCAGCGGCGTCGCCAACACCACAAAGTCAGACTCGGCCAGCAGCTCGTGCAGACGCTCGGGCGGCAACACGCGATCAAGCATCAGCGAGCCGAGATACGGCTCATCGCCATCGCCCGGAGCGGCGCCAGCACCAGCTTCCGGTCTGCGGCGGGTGGCGATGACGCGGCAGCCAAACGCGGTGGCGAGCGCGCCGACCGCGCGGCCGATGGAGCCCAGACCAACAATGCCAACCGTGACATCGCGCAGCTCGCGCGCCTCAAGGGGCTGCCAGGTGCGCTCTGCCTGCAGTTCCAGCAGCTGCGGGAGCCTGCGTGTGACCGCCAGGATCATCATCATCACGTACTCGGCCACCGGCCGCGAGAAGACGCCGCGGGCGTTGGTGATGACAAGACCCCGGGCACGGCTCGAGGGCGTCAGGACACGCTCCACGCCGGCGGTAGCGGAGTGGACCCACCGCAGGTTTGGCGCCCGGGCGAGGATCCGGTCAAACGTCTCCGCCGGGAGCCTGCCGCGCAGCATCACCTCGACATCGTCAAGGGGGCCGTCGGGATGACCGTCAAAGCCAACCGTGACAATCCGAGCACCGGGTGCGGCGGCGCGGACGGCCTCGAGGTCACGTGAGCGGTAGCGCGCAGCGAGGATGGGCGTAAGCGCAATTGCCACCGGCACGCCATCGGGTCCTGAGCCTGGGCCCGGTGTGTTCGAGCTGCTGTCGGTCACGCCATCCCTCCAAGACTCGCCATGTCGCGTTCAAGGCCCATCCGCCGGACCCACGCCGCGGGGTCATCCAGCTCCCCTGATCGTGGCAGCGACTCTGGTCCAGCCCAGAGCTGCCGCAGGGCAGCCGGGCCAGCCAGACGCTCGATACCGGCGACGAAGAGCTCACCCGTACGGTACTGCTCCATCTTGAGGTCCATGCCCGTGATCC
>CAIXZV010000363.1 GCA_903924005.1 uncultured Chloroflexota bacterium
GCGCTGCCCGGCGTTGCGCCGCGTCCGGCGTGCCCGCATTTCATTCGGAATGAACAGGAACTCGGGCGGAGCGGCGTTCGGCGCCTTCCCAACGCTCTATTTGACCGTCGCACGCCCAGAAACGGGTCCCCGAAGCCCAGATGTTCATTGCGAGTGAACAAACTGGCGCTGGCAGGCACGGCCTGTTCAGTAGGAATGGAAAGTGACAGATTTGGCCGGGCCTGTCACACGCCGGCTGGCTTCTCCGGCTCAGGACCCGCCGCCACAAACACGATCACGGCCGCGGCCGCCAGCACGAGGCAGCCCACGAAGACCGCGCTGGCAACGCCCGTGACGAACGCGTCCCGCGCCTGCTGGACCAGCGCCTGGCCGGCGGCGCCCATGCTCGCCACGGCGGGGGAGGCCGTGAACGCGATAGAGCCCAGCACGTGTTCGGCAACCTGCGGCGGCAGCTTTGCCACCAGCGGCGTCATCGCGTCCCGATAGGCCTGGTTGAGCACCGCGCCCAGGATAGCGATACCAAAGGCGCTGCCCATCTCGCGCGCCGTGTCGTTCACCGCGGAGGCCACGCCCTGCTTGGAAGTTGGCAGCGCGGCAGTCACCGCGGTTGTGGCTGGCGTGCCCGCCAGACCCATGCCAAAGCCAAACAGCGCCACGCCCAGCGCGAAGAACCAGTACGGCGTGTTCAGATCCAAACGGCTGAGCACGAAGAACCCGCCTGCCGTGATGGCCAGCCCCACGGGGGCCACCCGCCGGAAGCCGATGCGCTTGGCGAGACGCGGGGCGTTGCGGGCCGTTGGAATCATCACGATGGGCAGCGGGAGCATCGACACCGCCGCCTCAAGGGCGGATCTGCCAGTCACGTACTGCAGGTACTGCGTGACGATGAAGAAGAAGCCAAACGAGGCAAAGAACTGGACGCCGATGGTGAGGGTGCCTGCGCTGAAACGGCGGTTCAGGAACAGGCGGGGGTCCAGCAGCGGCTTTGACCGCCGGAGCTCCCAGGCGACAAACAGCACGCCGGCGGCCAAACCGGCGCCAAGGGCCGCCAGCGTGACAGGATCGGCCCAGCCCGCCTCGGGAGCGTTGATGATGCCGAACACCAGCGAGGCGATTGCGACCAGCGAGAGCAGCCCGCCGACGAAGTCAAGCGCTGGCGGGTCGGCGTCCACTGAGGTGGGCACCACGGCCGTGACGGCCACGGCGGCGATGATCGCAAGCACGACGTTGAGCGCGAAGAACGACTCCCAGGCAAACCACTCGAGCAGCAGCGCCGACGCCACGAGGCCAAACACGGCGCCACCGCCCGCGAGGCCAACCCACACGCCGATGGCGCGCGGTCTCTCGGCTTCCGGGAAGGACGTGGTGATCACCGAGAGGGTGGTGGGCATGATTGCCGAGGCGCCGAGGCCCATCACCATGCGCACCACCATGAGCTGGCTTGGATCGGTGGTGACGAACCCTGCGGCGGCCCCGGCGCCAAAGATCGCAAGGCCAATCAGCAGGAGCTTCTTGCGCCCGTATCGGTCGCCCAGGGCGCCTGCAAAGAACAGCAGCCCCGCAAACACCACGGTGTAGGCGTCCACGATCCACGTGAGTTGGGTCTGCGTGGCGCCCGTCTCGCGGGCCATGTCCGGCAGCGCGATGTTGAGGCCGCTCACCGCGGAGATCACGGCGACCAGCGAAATGCCAACCGCCGCCAGCACGAACTTCGTGCGGCGGGGATCGAGGATCTCGGGCTCCCCGCCTGTCGTCTTGGCCGCCGCCACCACTGCCATCGCCTGCTCCTCATCGCCCATGCTGGGCTAATTCCTCAATGGGGGAGGAATGATATTCTCCGAACGGGGAATTCGCAACGAGGGCCATCGAATGGCGAGGACACGGGGGCGCCGGGCAGGCGGGCTCGACACCCGCGAGGCGATCATCGAGGAGGCGCGCCGCCAGTTTGGCGGGGCCGGCTATGCCGCCACCACGCTGCGCGGCGTCGCGGCCGGCGCCGATGTGGATCCGCGCCTGGTGCTGCACTACTTCGGCTCGAAGAAGGGTCTCTTTGAGGCGGCGCTGACGTTGCCTGTCGATCCCGGGGTGATCGTTGCGGCCGTGCTAGCCGGGGAGGGGATCGCTGGCGGCGAGGACATCGGGATCCGCGCGGCCCATCAGATCCTGCGCGTGTTGGAGAACCCAGACGCCCGGCTGGCGATCATTGGCAACGTTCGGGCGTCTGTAGAGGACCCCGAGGCCGCCAGCGTCGTTCGCAACATGCTTTCAGAGCGTCTGCTGCTGCCCATCGCACGCGGGATCGGCGTGGACCATCCGGAGCTGCGTGCGGCGCTGATGGCCTCGCAGGTCATCGGCCTGGTGATCGCCCGCTACGTGGTGGCGTTTGAACCCCTCGCGTCCGTTGGCGAGGAACAGCTGCTTCGGGCACTGGCGGCCACGCTCGCGGGCTACCTCACGGGTACATGGACGCAGCCCGGCGAGGACTAGGGCCCCCTGTGCTGGGGCCCTGAGTCCACCGCCTACGGGAGCGCGGCCTACTTAACCGTGATTGTGAACACCAGCGCCGTCCCGCCCTTGGGGGTCAGGGTGACCGTGGCCACCCCGGCCTTCACCCCCGAAACGGCCGGAGCCGGGGTGATGCCGCTGGCGCTGACTGGAGGCTGGATCATCCGCAGGAGGCCGTCCGGCGACACGCTGGCGGTCCAACTCACCGTGCTATCCACCTTGAAGGTGACAAATCCCCCAACCTCGATTGTGCCCTGTGTCTCCGAGGGGGTGAGGATCACCGGGGCGGTAGCCATGAGGGGCACGCGTGAACTAAGCCCGTTGCCGCCGGTCAGCATGGTTGGCAGGGGGTTGGCGGTAGGGGCCACCGCGACGAGGATCATGGAAGCGGGCGCGGCCGGGGCCGAGGCACCACAGGCGGTGACTGGCAGGACCAGGGCTGCGGCGAGCAGGAGGGCGGATGAGCGCATGTTGGGCTCCTGAGGAACGGGAGGGTTGGGTCTCCGCTCCGAGGACTTCAGGGCGGAAGATCAACACGTCAGACTGCCCTTAATCAGATCGAGTGCAGCGCCGCGCGTCTGTAGTCACCGGCGAGATCCGGGCTTCGGCTTGCCGTAGGTCCTGTAGGAAAACGCCTACCCGTTGACACCGTGGTGGTGCCGTTTAGGTACCGCCGTCAGCCCGGCTTTGCGAGCTGGTACGCCGCGACGCGCGCCTCAAAGTTGGCCTGCAGGTCGAAGTAGTAGAACGGGTAGTCAAACGCGTGGAACACGCCGCGCGGGAACCCCTTGGGATTGCCGGGCGCCCACGTGTCAACGCTTGGCGTGGTGGTGACGACCACGCCCCTGGCGCTGTCCACGACCGCGTCCGCGTAGGCCGGAACACGGCTCCAGACTCCGGATGCATCGGGGAGCCAGGCGCCCTTTGATGCCGACGCGGGCGCGACGACGGCGTCCCGCGTCCACGTGACGGGGTTGATGGCCAGGGCGCCGGGCAGCATGACCGGGCTGGGCGCGCCGATGACGGGCGCCTCGGTGTTGTACGACACGATCACCCCGGTGTCGTCCGCGCCCGCGGCAAACCGCAGCGCCGGGTTCGCGTCGAGGTACGCCTGCGTGACCGAATACCCGATGACGTACGCCACGACCATGCGCTTGGCCACATCGGGATGATCCGCGAAGTAGCCCGCAAGCAGGTGCGTGGCCACATCGGCGCCTTGGGAGTGTCCCGCGATGGCAAACGGCCGGCCGCCGTTGAAGTGGTCCAGGTAGTAGGCGAAGGCCGCGGTCACGTCCTCGGTTGGCGCACCGGCAACCGCCGCCGTGTGCTGGTCCGCTGGCAACGTCAACGCGTACATCGCGTCGAGCTGGCGGTAGAACGGCGCGTAGATGTTGGCGGTCCCGGCGAATGCGCTCGCCTGGCGCTGGTAGGCGATCTGGGCGCCATTGCGCATGCCCGCGTCCGTCACCGCTGCAAGGGTGGAGGCGGAGGCGTCGGCCTTCGAGTACGTGGTGGGGTAGATGTAGAAGACGTCCACCGGCTTGTCGGGCGCGGCCGGGGCCAGCATCCAGTTAGCGGCGTTGGCGTAATCGGTCACAGGTCCGCTCGCTGAGGTGGCGGTGGCCGCCGGGGTGGGGATGGCGCTCGGCAAAGGAGCGGCGCCACCGGAGCAGCCGGCCATCGCAAGCGCGATGGTGCTCGCCGCCAGGCGAAAGCCCTTCTGGACGTGCACGGTGTACTCCCGGGACACAGGAGCGGGCATACAGCGACGTGCGCCGAAGTGAAGTCCGCCTCACAAGTATTCCACCGCTTGGCGTCTGGCTGACAGTCCTGATGGCAGGCTCGCTCGGGAGCCGTCGGCCTAGCCCTAGCGGCCTGTGTCCAGAGAGCCCCGAAGGCCGCCACCGCATCGCGCACCCCGCTGGGCCGCCTCGGCGGGACGTAGCGGCACCAAGCCCCAAGGACGGGGCCTGGTGCGCGGTACTCTTGTCCAACGTCTCGGGTCGGGAGGGGATGCCAGGCAAAGCCGTGGACGAGGTCAGCATGGCTCACGAGAGCGCCACCCGCTTGGCGACTCCAGACGCGCCGGGGCCGCACGCGAAGGCCGTCCAGCCGCGGCGGCGCTGGCGCCCAAGCCTCACGTCGCTCATCCTTGGCGCACTCGTCTTGGGTGTCGTGGCTGGCGTGGTTGTGGGCGAGCCCATGGGGGCGCTCACCGTCGTCGGCACGGTCTTTGTCCGCCTGACGCTGATGACGGTCATCCCGTACATCGTTGTCTCGCTGATCCGCGGCATCGGCAGCCTGGACCCCGCCATGGCCAAGCGTGTTGCCACCCGCGGCGTCCCCGTGCTGCTGGCCTTCTGGGCCGTGATCCTTGCCGCCTACTACGCGATGGCCGTGGCCTTCCCGACGCGCACGGTGGCCAGCTTCTACGACCCCAACCGGTATCCGGGCGCCACGCCGCAGGCAGGCTTTGACTGGACCACGTTCATCCCGGCCAATCCGTTTGCCGCCATGGCCGAGGGCTTGGTCCCGGCCATTGTGGTCTTCAGCCTTGCGGTTGGCATTGCCGTGGTGGGCGTGCCGCACAAGGAGGGGCTCCTGAGCGGCCTCGTTCTCGTGGAGAGGATCCTGGGCCGGATCACCCGCGCCATCGTGTTCTACCTGTCCCCGGTTGGCGTGTTCAGCGTTGTGGCAAGCGCGGCGGGCACGATGCAGGTGGATCTGGTCAGGGGCCTTGCCGTGTTTCTCGGGGCGTATGTCGCGGGCTCCCTGATCCTTGTGGCGGTGGTCCTGCCGCTGTTGGCGAGCGTCATCACCGGCATCTCGTATCGGCGGCTTCTGGGCGCGTTCAAGACCCCAGCGCTCCTGGGCTTCACCACGGCCAACTCGCTTGTGGCGGTGCCGCTTCTGGTGGAGGGCGTGAAGGACCTGTTGCGCTCGCAGGACGCCACCGAGGAGGAGGCCGAGAGCCTTGCCGGCACCTTTGTGCCCCTGGCGTTCACGCTGCCGCTCTCGTCCCTGGGCGTGCTGCTGTTTGTGCTCTTCCTTGCCTGGTTTGACGGCACCCGTCTTGGCCCCGGCCAGTACGTGTCGCTCACCGTCAGCGGGCTGCTCAGCCTCTTTGGCGAAGCGCAGCTTGCCATTGCGATGCTGATCCACCAGTTGGGCTTGCCCCCGGAGGGCGTCAACATCTTCATCGCCACGCAGCAGCTCATCCGGAACCTGATGACCCTGGTTGCGGTGTTTGCGATGGGGCTCTTCTCAGCCACTGCCGGGGCCGTGGTGGTGAGCGGCGCTCGCGTGCGACCGCGCCAGGCGGCGATGGCCACCCTGGCGTCGGTGCTGGTGGTGGTGGTGGCTGCGGGCGGGTTGTCCGTGGCGCTGCGCC
>CAIXZV010000364.1 GCA_903924005.1 uncultured Chloroflexota bacterium
CCAAGGCCAATCACAACGGCAAGGAAGAACACGATCAGGATGCCCACGGGCGTCCCAACTCGCCGGACGACGTCCGCGGGCGATCTGGCGGCACGGCGAATGTACACACCCGCGACAGCTGCACCGACAGCGAGCACGAGGATGCTCGCGCCAAGCGCGAGCAGGTTGAGGAGGGCCCAGGGCCCATCTTCAATCAGCAGCGGCCTATCCCCGAGGAACATCTCGCGAAGCGGCGAGCCCCACTGCGATACCAAGTTCGGGAGGATCGCCTCCGACATCGTCCCGCCTCGCAGCAACGGGTAGAGCCGGGCGCCCGTGAGCACAACCCCCACCTCCATGCCGATGAGCAGGTCGACTCGGTGCCAATGACGACGCCATCGGATCGCGCTGGCGAGGGCGACAGGCGCGAGGACCAGCGAAACGATCGCGAGTGCCTGCATGGACTGGTAGAGGCCACCCGTGAAGAGGTCTGCGGCGCCACCCGTGACGGCAAACAGCACCCGAAACAGGTACAGAGCGCCGTACCACCCAACGACAACCCCGGCGAGGGCCCAGTGCCTCCAGCGCCTCATGTCCACGCAGATAGCGCCCAGCACCACCGCGGCAGGCGCAGCCAACGCGAAGTCACGCATGCTCATGCCCAGACAGCCCACCGCTATCGAGGCCGCCAGCCACCGGCCACGGACGGGCTTCTGGCGAAGCGCGGCGATGCCCAAGGCGAGGCAGCCAAACTGCGCAGCGAGAGCCGGGACGTCGCTCATGTACGACGTTGCGAAGGCGAGCCACCCGGGGAACGCCAGGAGCAGCAGAACGGGCAGCGCAGCGCGCGATGGCGCGAGGAATTGTCGGGCGAGGGCGTATGCGCTCACGACACAACTGGCAGCGAACAGGACGCCCACAACCGCGAACCCCCAATCCTGAGATCCGGACAGCCAGAGAAACGGCTGCGTGAGCAGGATCTGCCCAATGATCACGGTCCGGACGTTGAGGACGAGGACGCCAGTCCGGGCGAGATCAACGGCGATACGCCGGTAGGCCCAGTCGTCGTTGCGCGGCACATCGAGCGTGCTGGCGATGGCCCCAACCAGGATGGGTAGGCCTACCCCAAGCAGCAGCAGCCCTGCCAAGGCCAGTGTGTCTTGGCGGCTGACCCGCCGTGCATAGCTCATCGAGGCTCCGACACGATGCTGTGCGCGTGTGGCACAGCGACGGGTTGTCCGCGTGAACCGTACGGTACCAACGGCCACGGGAGTTTCCCGGTTTCGCTATGGTGGGAAGTGCCGGCCGGGCGCATCGTGCCCGTCCAGCACCGCGCAACACGCGCAGGCGACCTGTGGAGCCGGAGAAGCACCGTCAATGACGCGACAGGGCCAGATCGCAGTGCGCAGCGGGCTGCGCGCGCTTTCGGGCCAACATGTCCTGACGCGCTTCGTTCTGGTTGGCGTCTGGAACACGGCATTTGGCTACGGCGAGTGGGCGCTGCTGCAGTTCCTGCTTGGCGATCGGCTGCATTACCTCGTCATCCTCGTGCTGGCATGGCCAATCGCGGTGGCCAACGCCTACATCTGCTCCCGGCGCCTGGTGTTTCGCAGCACGGGCAGCGTCCTCAGGGAGCTGCCGCGGTTTTCCCTCGTGTACGTGGTGACCTTGATAGCCAGCCTCGCGGCGCTACCCCTACTCCTCAGGACGCTTCCGTTCAACATCTACGTCATCCAGGCTGGCTACACGTTGGCCGTCGTGGCGCTTAGCTTCCTGGCGCATCGGTTCTTTAGCTTCCGCGGCCCGTCCCAACGCGGTCAGGCCTCCACAGAGACAGGTGGCGACCATGTCTGATCCTGACCCGATCTACGTCACCAAGCCCCATATGCCGCCACTCGAGGAGTTTCTCCCCTACCTCGAGAGCATCTGGGAGAGCGGCTGGCTCACCAACGGCGGCCCGTTTCACCAAGAGCTTGAGACCGCCCTCGCCGAGCGCCTCGGCGTCGAGCACCTGTCGCTGTTCGCCAACGGCACGATCGCCCTTGTAACGGCGCTGCAGACGTTGCGCATTACGGGCGAGGTGATCACCACGCCGTACTCGTTTGTGGCGACGGCCCACTCCCTGCTCTGGAACGGCATCACGCCCGTGTTTGTGGATGTGGAGCCCGGGTCGTGCAACCTTGATCCACGCAAGATCGAGGAGGCGATCACCCCTCGGACGTCGGCAATCTTGCCGGTGCACTGCTACGGCACACCGTGTGACGTTGAGGCCATCCAGGCAATCGCCGACACGTACGGCCTGAAGGTCATTTACGACGCGGCCCATGCGTTTGGCGTGAAGCACAAGGGGGAGAGCCTGCTGCGGCAGGGCGACCTCTCGATGCTGAGCTTCCACGCCACGAAGGTGTTCACAACCTTTGAGGGTGGGGCGCTTGTTTGCCCCGACGCGAAGACCAAGCAGCGCGTGGACTTCCTGAAGAACTTTGGCCACTCCGGGGAAGTCACGGTGGTGGCGCCAGGGATCAACGGCAAGATGACGGAGATCCAGGCGGCGTTCGGCCTGCTGCAGCTCAGACACCTCGACGAGGCGATCGTGCGGCGGGCGGCAATCGACGCCACGTACCGCGAGCTTCTGGGCGGCGTCCCCGGCCTGACGTTCCTGTCCCAGGACGAGGGCACCGTCGGCAACTTCGCCTATTTCCCGGTGTTTGTCGGCGAGGGCTACCCGCTCAGCCGTGACGCGCTCCACGCCAGACTCCGCGAACGCGGGATCATCGGGCGCCGGTACTTCTACCCTCTGATCGCCGAGTTCCCGATGTACCGAGGTCTGCCATCGGCGGACCTCGGAAACCTGCCCGTGGCGAAGGCGATCAGCAGGTCGGTCCTCTGTCTGCCCATCTACCCGGACCTGGATCTCGCGACGGTTGATCGCATCGCCGCGCTGGTGGCGGCGCCGTGACTGCGAGCGGCCCCGCGGTTGCGGCCGCCTCGCAGACAGATCGCACGGTCGCCATCATGCAGCCGTACTTCCTGCCCTACATCGGCTACTACCAGCTGATCGCCGCGGTTGACCTCTTTGTGGTGTACGACGCCATCAAGTACACCAAGCGCGGCTGGATCAACCGCAACCGGCTCCTTCAGAACGGGGAGCCGGCGGTATTCACCCTGCCGCTTCGACACGGCTCTGATGAGCTACAGATCCGCGAGCGAGAGCTGGCCACGACGTTCCGTGCCGCAGCACTCCTGAACCAGGTCCGCGGGGCCTACCGGCGGGCGCCATTCTTTGCGCCCACCTATCGCCTGCTTGAGGAGATCCTGAGCACCGGCGAGATGAACCTCTTCCGGTTCTTGGAGGCCTCCGTCGTCACGGTGTGCCGATATCTGGGTATCGAGACCGAGATCCGGCGATCGTCCGACGTTGAGGAAGAGGTGGGCCTGCGGGCGCAAGACCGCGTCATCGGCATCTGCGGGGCTGTGGGCGCGGGCCGCTATATCAACGCGATCGGCGGCGTGGAACTCTATGAGAGCGAGGCGTTTGCCGCCCATGGCCTTGAATTGCGGTTCATCCGCCCGGATCCGCCGGCCTATGAGCAGTTCGGCGCACCCTTCGTCCCCAGCTTGTCAATCCTCGATGTGCTGATGTTCAACCCGGTTACCGCCGTGGCGGACTGGGTGAACACCGCCTACAGCCTGATCTGACAGGACGGTTTGGTGTTCACGTGGCGCAGGCTCGGCAAGGTGTTCACGCCCCAAGAGGTGACCGGCCGACCATGGATGGCGGAGTTTGCCCAGGCGCCAGCGACACTCGTTCTGGACGACGTGGTCCGGGTGTACATCTCCACCCGGCCTCCCCGCGATGCACAGGGCCAGTACGTGAGCTACACGGGCTGGGTTGATCTCGACCGGTCCAACCTGACAAGCGTGGTCCGCGTTGCGCTCGAGCCGATCCTGCCCCTCGGCGGACTTGGCGCCTTCGACGAGTTCGGAACCTACCCGGTGTCCGTTATCCGCGATGACGACGGTCTGGTGCGGGCCTACTACGGCGGCTGGACGCGCTGTGAGTCCGTGCCGTATGACGTTGCCATCGGGCTGGCCACCAGCAGTGACGACGGCGTCAGCTTCACCCCACGCGGCGTCGGGCCGCTACTCGCCCGGAGTCTCACCGAGCCGATGACCATCAGCGGACCCAAGGTCCGCCGGTTCGACGGTCAGTGGCACCTCTGGTATGTCGCGGGCACCAAGTGGAAGGTTGTTGACGGCCGACCGGAGTCCGTGTTCAAGATCCGCCACGCCACCTCAGCGGACGGCATCACGTGGGACCGCAGCGGGGAGACGGTGATCCCCGATGTCCTGGAGGCGGATGAGTGTCAGGCCAGCCCTGACGTGTTCCGCCTCGGCGACCGGTACCACATGCTCTTCAGCGCCAAGTACAGCTGGGGCTTCCGCAACGGCGATCGCGGCTACCGTCTCGGGTACGCATGGTCGGCGGACCTCGTGCACTGGGAACGGGACGACGCACACGCAGGTCTCGAGCCTGCCGGCGGTGACGAGTGGGATGGGCAGGCGCTTGCGTATCCGCATGTGTTTGACGTGGACGGGCGGGTCTACATGGCGTACCTCGGCAACGACGTGGGCCGCGATGGGTTTGGGCTGGCAGAGCTTGACCAGCACGTGGCGGACGCGCGATGAAGTGGACCAAGCTTGGCCAGATCTTCGACCCGCGGCAGTTCACCCTGCCCAACGGATGTGTGGAGTACGCCCAGTCGCCGCAGGCGCTCGTCCTCCCCGACAGGCTGCGGATCTTCTTCTCTACACGGGCCCGAGATGGCACCGGGAAGGTCCTCAGCCATGTCGCCTACGCAGACTTCGACGAGTCGTTTGTGGTGATGGGCGTGGCGACGGCGCCCGTGCTACCGCTGGGCTCACTGGGCTGCTTCGATGAGCACGGAGTCTTCCCGCTCAACGTCACCCGAGACGGTGCCGCGGGGCGCGGGGGCGCGGTGCGCGGCTATATCGGCGGCTGGAGCCGGCGGGCGTCAGTGCCCGTTGATGGGGCGATCGGCGTAGCTGTCAGCCATGACGACGGGCTGACGTTCCAGAGGCTGGGCGACGGGCCTGTTCTGGCGCCGTGCCCAGAGGAGCCGTACATGATCGCGGACCCGTTTGTGCTGGCGGCCGAGGGGGTGCACCACATGTGGTACA
>CAIXZV010000365.1 GCA_903924005.1 uncultured Chloroflexota bacterium
GGTCTGCGTGGCGAGGACCATCTCCACTTCGCTTGTGCCGATGCCAAACGCCAGCGCGCCAAACGCGCCATGGGTGGCCGTGTGGCTGTCTCCGCAGACGATGGTCATGCCCGGCTGCGTCAGACCCAGCTCTGGGCCGATGACGTGGACGATGCCCTGCGTGTCGCTGCCAAACGCGTGGATGGGGATGTCGAATTCGGCGCAGTTGGTCTCAAGCTGCTTGATCTGCGCGGCCGCCTGCATGTCCACCATTGGCAGACCGCGCGGCGTTGTGGGCGTGCCGTGGTCTGCCGTGGCAACCGTCTTGTCCGGGCGGCGGGCCCTGAGGCCCCTGCTGCGGAGGCCCGTGAAGGCCTGGGGGCTGGTGACCTCGTGGACAAGGTGCAGGTCGACGGCGAGGACTGCCGGTGCGCCCGGGTCCTGCGCGACGACATGCTCGTCCCAGATCTTCTCGACGAGCGTGCGCGGGTTGGTCATCTTGACGTTTCTGCTCTGCTGCGGCGTTCGGGGACGCAAGGGTAGCAAGGCCGCGCGTCACCGGCCCGGGATCAGTCTTGTTCGCGCGCCTTCGATCACCGCCCACACCATCGCCGGACCGGGCCAGGGCATCGTCCCGCGGAGCGCGGCGAGGGCGTCGTCCGGGTGCGCCGGGTGGGCCACGCGGAGCTGGCGCTCAAACTCCTTTGCCGTTGCCTGCGTGGCCCTCGTCCGGCGCACGATGAGGGCGCTGCTGATCCTGGGCTCATGGCCCAGCTGCGCCCAACCGTCCCACGAGGGGAGCGATGCCGCCTTTGCCTGCTGCCAGCGCACCAGCAGCTCCACGCGATTGAGCTCCGACTGGATCTCGTGCGCGACGATCAGCTGCTCCTTGGGGTCATGCAGCGCAAGATCAATCCAGCCCCGGTCCGGCCTGTGGACTCGCACCTCCGTGAAGGGGCCCCACCTTGGGTGGCGTTCCTCCAGGATCACCTCCAAGATGCGGCCCTGATGCCGGTCCCGCACCTGCGGCCCTGTGGCGGGGAAGTACTTGGCGGACAAGTCCGCGCCAAGCACTGCGCCCAGTCGCGCATATGTCTCCAGTGTTGGGTCCAGCCGGCCAGCCAGAATGTCGCTGACGGTGCTCTGCGGGAGACCGCTTGCCGATGCGAGCAGCCGCTGCGAGATGCCGGCGCCGCTGACCATGCGCTGGAGTTCCTCAACCAGCGATCGGCGCAGCTGTTCGGCCCGCTTGTCGGCCGCCAACTGGAGGTTCGTACGCGTCATGCGCGTAGCGAACCACGCGCCGCTTATCTGCTGCTTATCTGGCACCTCCGCGGACCGCCAGCCCCTGTGTGATCGGCGGCACCGATCGATTCCCGGTGTCGGAGGCGCGAGTGATCGGTCCCGCCGATCAATTTGACGGGGAACCCGCTCCGGAAGGGCTCCGGCAGGTCGTTTTGATCGGCGCCACCGATCACTTGAGGTGTCCATGCGCGACATCGATCGGTGGCACCGATCACGGGGCCGGTCGCAGGGGGGTTACGGCGTGCCGGGCCGGGGCGGCGTGCCGGGCCGGGGCGGCCGGACGGCCCACGAGGGGCGCCCAGCGGCCCGCGCCCAGCGGGACGCGCACCGAAGGTTGCGTTTCGGTGGTTGCGTCATGAGCGAGCGTACGGGTACACTCCGCGGACCCAACGCCGCGCGTGTCGGCATGGGGTACAAGGAGCCAGGTCGCTTGGACTTCTTCGGGAACCGCAGCGCAAGTCGCATCGCCGTCGTCGTGACGGCTGATGGCCGCCGCCTGTACGTGCCCGTCCGAGATCTTGGCACCCAGGGCGTATCTCCCCTCGATCTTATTCGCTCGCTTATCGCCGGCCTTGGCGGCCTTCTTGGCCTCCTTATTACCGGCTCCCGGCGGGAGAACGGAGGATCGCGGAGGAGCGAGCGCAACTAGCGCCCGAACCACCGAGAACCGAAGGGACCCTCGCCGGGTGGCGAGGGTCTTGTTATGTCCGGGGGCAACGCGACCGCGGGGTCGTCGCCAGAACCGCCAGAGAGGGATCGAACCGATGACGATGACGAAGGGTGAACCGCCGGCCGGCCAGGCCGACGCCGCGCCTCCCGGCGATGCGCACGACGGCGAGGCGCCGCACGGCGAGGCGCCGCTGCGACGCAGCCACGTGCCGGGTGATGGCACGGCAGCTGCGGCCGCAATTGAGCAGGCGCGGCGCCAGATGCTCCATGACGTCCGCGGCAAGAAGCGGACGCGGATTGGCGCTGATGCGCTCATGGAGGCCCTCATCGTCCAGGGCGCCGACACGCTCTTCAGCTACCCGGGCGGCGTGATCCTGCCGATCTACGACATCCTTGGCGACTACCCCCAGATCCGCCACATCCTCGTCCGCCACGAGCAGGGCGGCGCTCATGCGGCCGACGGCTACGCCAGGGCGTCGGGCAAGGTGGGCGTCTGTATGGGCACCAGCGGCCCCGGCGCCACAAACCTCGTCACCGGCATCGCCACCGCGCAGCTTGACTCTGTGCCGATGGTGGCCATCACCGGCAAC
>CAIXZV010000366.1 GCA_903924005.1 uncultured Chloroflexota bacterium
ACGAGATCGAGTAATGTGACTGGAGTTCAGACGTGTGCTCTCCGATCTCCCATCGGCGGCGCCCACCACGCTCGCAGCGGCGTCCCCCACCGCAGGGGCCTCGCCGTCGCCCGAGATCACGCCGGCGCCAAGCCCATCGCCAACAGAGGCCGAGTCGGCCGCGCCAACGCCCGCGCCAACTTCGGCACCAACTGCAACGGCAGCGCCGACGCCCAAGCCCACGCCGCATCCGACCCCCAAACCTACGCTAAACCCCAACTGGATCGTCAAGGCCAAGGTGGGCAACGGCGTGCTGACGCCGAGCGCCGGCACCAGCGTGGACACGGTGACCTGGCGCGTGCTGTCGGCTGCGGACGGGGCCCGGTGCGAGCTCTACCTGTACTTCTTCACGGGCGGCCCGGGGAGCTCAGCCGGGGGTGATCCGGTCAACCACGGCAACTCCACCGACGGCGGCACCTACCACGCGGGCAAGTCCAATACCTTCGTCCTGCAGATCGCTCCGGACCAGCACGACGAGTACGCGACCTACACGCTCGGTTGCTGGCTTCCGGGCGGCGCGAAGCGCTGGGCCACGCCGGGCCAGATCTCCATGCAGTAGTTCGCCTCAGGCGTCGACCGCCTCGGTGTGGTCGTGCTTCTGGGCTGCGGCACCTGCGGCCTCGCCGGCAGCGGCCCCGATGAGGACCCCGACGGCCGCGCCCACAGGACCGCCGACCGCCGCGCCAAGCGCGCCACCCACCACCGCCCCGCCGACGGCGCCATCAGCCCGCTCGTCGTCGTGGTCGTATTCGCCGCGGAGTGCCTCCCGCCGCTCAGCGCCGTCCTCGGTGAGCGACTCGAGCGCAACGGATTCGCGTGCGGACGGTAGGTCAGTCATCGATGTGCTCCTGTCGTGGTGTGCAGGCCCGGTCATGCAACCGGTGGGCTGGCCAGAACGGGCGCGGCCGCCTCAACCTGCGGCGCCTGCGCCAACTCAATCTCCACCTCAACCCTGATCTCGTCGCCTACCGTCAGGCCGCCGGCCCCGAGGGCGACGTTCCATTCGAGACCCCAGTCGCGACGGTGGATCCGCGCGCTGGCCGAGAGCCCGGCGCTGTGGCCGCCTTGAGCGTTGGCAATGTTGCCGCTGTACTGGGCGTCAAAGACCACCGTCTGCGTCACACCGTGCATCGTGAGCTCGCCTGTGAGCCCGAAGGCGTCACCGCCGCGCGGCTCAACGCTGGTGCTTCGGAAGGTGAGCCTTGGGAACTGCTCCACGTTGAGGAAGTCCGCCGAGCAAAGGTGCTCGTCGCGCTGCTGTTGCCCGGTGTCGATTGATGCCGCCTCGACGGTGGCCTGGACGCTGCCCAACTCCGGATGCTCCGGGTCAAACTCGACCTCCAGGGCGAACTCTCGGAAGCTGCCGCGCACGTTGGACACCATCATGTGGCGCACAGAGAACTGGATCGTCGAGTGCATGGGGTCAAGCAGCCAGGGGTTCATCGCATCTCCTTGTCGAGAGATCCCCTGTGACGAGTAAGTGCTTCCCGCAAATGGGGCTCGTGGCAAGGGCGGGACCCGTTCGGATCCGTTGCAAGTCTCCGCCTCGCAGGCCGCCAGGTCATGACCGCCCGTCATGACGCGACCCACGCGGTACCCCACGATCCAACAGGCGGCACGTCGCCGGGTTCCCGTCGGGCGCCTGCCAGCGGCCCGCACACTCGGGGAGCAACTCCACCATGGCCTTCAGCATCGACATCATCGCGGCCACCCGCGCCAACACCAACTTCCGCACTGTGCTTGCCACAGGGCCCAATACGCAGATCGTCGTGATGAGCATCCCACCGGGCGGCGAGATCGGCGCCGAGACGCATGAGCACCTCGACCAGGTCCTCACGGTTGTGGATGGTGTTGGCGTAGCCACGCTGGGCGGCGAGACCAGCGCGATTGGCGCCGGTCACCTGGTCCTGGTCCCAGCCGGCACGCACCACAACGTGGTCAACACCGGCATGCTGGACCTGCGGCTCTACACGGTCTATGCGCCGCCGCAGCATGCGCCAGGCACCGTGCACCGCACGAAGGCTGATGCCGACAAGGATGAGGCAGACCACTTCGTTCCCGCCTGAGCCGCTCGGTCACGACAATGGGTGGTGCCAGCGGTGGTACCATACGTTGATGGAGAAGACGACCGTCTATCTGTCCCGTGAACTGAAGGCGGCCATCAAGCGTGTCGCCCGCCGGCGCGGCATGTCCGAGGCCGAGGTCATCAGGGACTCGATCCGGCGCGTGGTGGGTGATGACCGGCCACGCCCCCGCGGCGGGCTGTTTGCCAGCGGGGCGCCCATCGCGCGTCAGGCCGATGACCATCTGACGGGGTTCGGCGAGCAGTGATCGTGGATACGAGCGCCCTGCTCGCCTACTTCGATTCCGACGAGCCGGATCATGAGGCCGTGGCGACTATCCTTGAAGAGGCAGACGAGCCGCTCGTCGTCTCCCCGTACGTCATCGCTGAGCTTGACTACCTCGTCGCCTCACGGCTCGGCGTCAGGGCCGAACTGGCCGTTCTGGCCGAGTTGGCCGGCGGTGCCTGGGATCTGGCGGCGATCGATGCCGAGGAGCTCAGGGACGCCAGCGCGGTTGTGGAGCGATACGCGGACCAGCGGGTCGGCATCGCGGACGCCGCAAACGTTGTCCTTGCGGCGCGCTATCAGACGCAGACCATCGTCACCCTCGACCACCGTCACTTCGACGTCCTTCGGCCGCTCGCCGGTGGCCGCTTCGTGGTGCTGCCGTAGGCGGGCTGATCTCCTGGCGCGCGCCCGTTTGGACGCCCGGCCAATCCGTTCGACGCCGGAGCAGGTCCTTCGGCGAACCCCTTGATCCGGGCGCGTATGCTGACCGAACTTGAGCCGGCCACGCTGGCCAGGTTCGACGCACCTGACGGTCGCACGAGGGCCCCCGATGTCCATCCGTCGTACGTTCGCTGGACTCTTCGCCATGGGAATCGTGGTAGCCGGCTGCGGCGGCTCCACCGGGGTGACGGCCCCGCCGTCGTCCGCGGCCAGCGCCAGCGCCACAACTGCGGTTGCCTCGGCCGCCGCCTCGGCAGCGCCGAGCCCCACCGCCACGTCTGCGCCGACGCCCGCGGCCACCCCCAGCCCAACGCAGACGCCCAGTCCAACACCCACGCCCACCGCGACGCCCGCCCCAACACCCGTCCCGACGCCCACGCCCACCCCCGCACCGGAAGCCTTCTCGCTCAATTCCCAAGTCTGGTGGAGCGGCTATGTGATCACCGTCACCGGCGGCACCTATGACGCGCTCAAGCACAAGCTCAACATCGACGCCACCTTCCAGAACACCAGCACGCAGCAGACCGAGTTGGGCCAGCTGGGGAACGGGACGAAGATCGTCTGGAGCGGGCAATACCTGCCCGGCTTTGTCACCTATGGGGCCGTGCCTGTTGGCGCAACCGCGAAGGGCCAGATCCAACTGCAGCCGCCGGTAGGCTTCGTGGTTGCGGATTCCGTGCTCACGTTTGGTCAGCCAGACGAGCACCAGGCAATCGTGCCCCTCAACGGCGGGGCAGCCACATCTGACCAGCCGGTACCGCTGACGGTGACGGGCAAGGTCACGATGGGCAAGTACGTGAAGTTCACGGTCACGCGAGGCCTCCTGATCCCCGCCTCGTGCACCGGCTACATGGACCGAATCAAGTACGGGCCGCTCAAGGCGAACCTGATGTCCGTCGTCCTGTGGGGCAACGCCACCAGCAGCGATCCGCTCAACTACGGCCAGATTGACCAGGGGTGGGTGCTCGCGCCCGACGGCACCACGTCTGCAAGCAACCCGTACGTGAGCCTGTCGCTGGCACCAAAGCAGACGCTGCACGACCAGGGCCTGTGCTTCGCCGTGTCGGCGCCCGGCAGCGGCTCGTACACGCTTACGATGCACGAGTCCCGTTCCAAGGCAACGGGGAAGCTGGTGTTCCTGGTCCCCTGACACTCGGCCAGGTGCGGCCCCGGAGGTGCAGCGCGATGTCCGTCGTTGATGACGCATCCGATACCCAGAAGCGCAACATCGAGCTGGCCACCGGCCGCTCGATTGACGAGTGGGTGGCGCTGGCCAGATCAAGCGGCCTTGAGCGCCACTCGGACATCCTGGCCTGGCTGAAGACGCAGCACGGCTTCAGCCACGGCAACGCCAACCTCGTGGCCCTGATGGTGAAGCGCGGTCCTGTGGCTGCGGCCGGTGACGACCTCATTGCCACGATGTACAGCGGCGCAAAGACAGCCGTTCGGCCGCTCCACGACCACGTCATCGCCCAGGTGGTGGCGTTTGGTCCGGATGTCGAGCTGGCGCCCAAGCAGACGTACGTAAGCCTTCGCCGCGCGAAGCAGTTCGGGACGGTGGGACCGGGCCCAAAGGGCCTGCTCGAGATCGGCGTGAACCTCAGCGGACGCGAGGCAACCGCGCGGCTCCAGGCGGGCGGCGGGATGTGCACCCACCGGGTCCGCATCGCATCGGTGGACGAGTGCGACGCAGAGCTGCTCGCGTGGCTGCGCGAGGCGTACGAGCGGGCGTAGGTCCGGCGGGGCAGCCCGTTTGGCCTAGCCGGTGATCTCCGCGCGCTCCGTGAATACCGCGGCCACCAGCAGCGCCCCCACCAGCCACACCACAACGAGGCCGAGGGCGACGTTCGGGTCGAACGAGGCCAGCTGCGCGCCGCCGCCAAAGCCGCCGTCGGCTGACTGCGTCGCCAGAGACGCGTTCGCTACGTTGAACGGCAGGTACTTCACGATGTCGGGCAGGAAGATGCCCGCAAACGATTCGCCGAAGTAGAGAGCGATCCCGGCGCCGATGCCAGCGAGCTGGCTGCGGGCCAGCGTGGCAATCGCGAAGCCAAGCGCGCCCTCCTCGGCAATCGCCAGCCAGCCCCGGGCGAACTGGCCAGGCAGCCGGCCCAGCGTGGCAGTGTCCGTCAGGCCGGACGTGGAAACCCCGGCGAGCGCCGCGCCAATCAGCGCCGCGATCACGCCAATCACAAACGTGATCACGAGACCAATTGCGATGGCGGTGGCAACCGAGGCGAAGGTCAGCAGGGTGTAGCGGCTGCGGCTCTGGCCACGCGCCACGGCGTTCTTGAGGGTGCCCCAGGTCCACTCGGAGCCGGCGATCGCTGCGCCGTAGATGACGGCGAAGAGGCCGCCGAGACCCAGGATGAACCCGAGGATCTGGTCATAGGCTCCCGGGAAGGTGACCAGCGAAAGGATCGCGGAGCGTTCCATCGCAGAGGCGCCGGGCCGGTTTGACGTTGCGCCAACCGCGATGACGATCAGCGAGAGCAGGCCGGCCAGCAGACCAAGCGTTACCCAGGTGGCCTGGCGGCGGGCCAGCTTGCGAAGGCCGGAGAAGAAGAGGCTCATTCGGCAGCTCGCGATCCGGCCATCCCGAAGAATGTGCCTTCGCCGCCAGCCACTGGCGCACCGCCCGTCAGTTCAAGGAACAGCATCTCAAGGTCGTTGCCGGTCTCCAGTCCCGTGGCCCAGATGCCGGCCCCGGCCAGGATCCGGTTGACCTCGCCGGTCCGGTCTGGCGCCAGCCTGACAGACAGCCAGCCCGGCTCCGCCGCGGACGACGTCACGGCGGCAGCGCCTGCCAGCGGGGCGAGCGCGACGGCGGCCCCGGCAACCTCATCCAGGCCAACCCTGACGCGGACGATCCCCTCCGCGTTGAGGAGCTCCTGCATCGGCCCTTCGCGCACGAGGCGACCGGCGGCGATGATGCCCACCACGTCTGCCATCTGCTGCACCTCCGCAAGCAGGTGACTCGACACCAGCACCGTCTTGCCGATGGCGGCCAGGTGGCGGAGCGTCTCGCGCATCGCCACGATGCCGGCCGGGTCCAGGCCGTTTGCCGGCTCGTCAAGCAGCAGCAGGGTGGGATCGCTCAACAGCGCGGCGGCAATGCCCAGGCGTTGCTTCATGCCCAGCGAGTACGTGGAGACCTTGTCCCGGGCACGGTCGATGAGCCCGGTGAGCTCCAACAGCTCTTCAACGCGTCCGCGGGTGACGGCCGCGCCGTTTGTGGCGACCTCCCGCAGGTTCTGGCGGCCCGAGAGGAACGGGTAGAAGGACGGCGACTCGATCAGGGCGCCCACGTCGTACAGCCGATGGCGGTCGCGGCGCCCAAATGGCCGGCCAAGCAGCTCAATCGACCCAGCATCGGGATGGATGAGGCCCGTGAGCAGACGCATCGTGGTGGTCTTGCCGGCGCCGTTTGGGCCAAGGAACCCGTAGATCTTGCCCCGGGGCACCGAGAGGTCCAGCCCGGCCAGGGCGACGTGGGAGCCGTAGCTCTTGCGCAGGCCCCGTGTCGCAAGCGCGAGGCCGTCGTTATCCGTCATGAACGTTCCCTTGTCGAGCGCGGATGCCTGCCGGAGCCGTTGGTCACGAGAGTACGCCTTGCGGGTCACCGGGCCCGCCGCGGCGGCTCTAGACTGCGTGGTGTGACGGCCCCGTCCGTCCTCAGGGGAGAAGCCATGACCCGTCGTCCCGCCCGGAGAGCCCGTACCGCAACGTTGATCACCGTCGTTGCTCTGGCGGCGGCCGCCTGCGGGTCGTCCGCGACACCCGCGCCCGCGGCGACGTTCACGGGCACGCCAGCGCCCGTCGCCACTGCGGCGCCAACGCCGACGCCAGCACCCACGGCGCCGCCCACACCGGCCCCCACGCCGACGCCAGCACCAACTGCGGCAGCAACCTACGGCACCACCAGCGACCCGGCGGCCGGGCTGGCCATCGGCGCTCCGTACTCGCTCTCAAGCGTTCCGTCGGGAACAGCCACAACCATCAAATCGGTCTTGAAGGGGAGCATGGGCGCCGCCACCTACGCGAAGGTGCACATCGGGCTTCGGTCCGTCAACAGCGGCGGAAAGCTCATCGGCTACGTCATGGTGGTCCGGTTTGCCGCGGGGACGCTGACTGACGCCGCCTATGCGGCCCTGCTCAACCAGATGGCCGTGAATTCCAAAGTCACCATGACCACCACAACCGTGTCGGGCAGGCTGCTCGGCTTGGGCAAGATCATGGGCGTCTACCTGGGGGGCTACCACAACGGCGATGACGCGATCATGGCCATCGCTCCAACGGCGGAGGATGTTGTGCCCATCGCGCAGTCCGTCATCGCCGCAAACAGCTGAGGCTCGCCGCAGGCGCCGGGCTACTCCAGCGAGAGCGGCTCGCCCGGCACGGGGATCCGGAGCCTGTCGCCAAGGCCGGCGGCAGCAAAGGCGTCCACGAGCGCTGGGGTCCCCTCCTGAAAGTGGGTCCAGCCGCCGGTATGCACGGGCACCACCAACCGGGCTCCCGTCAGGCGCGCCAGTTCCAGCACCTCGCCTGCGTTCATCGTGAAGCGGGCGGGCCCCGTGATCCACGGGAAGCGGACCGCGCCCACGTGCGCGATGAGCACGTCGATGGGGCCCCGCGTCGCGGTGGAGCGGACGCCGCTGTACAGGACGGTGTCCCCGGTGATGTACACCGGGCCCCTGGGCAGCGCGTCCGATGTCAGCAGGAACCCCGTGGCGGGCCCCGCGGCAAAGGCAGGGATC
>CAIXZV010000367.1 GCA_903924005.1 uncultured Chloroflexota bacterium
CCGTTGAGGCGCTCGACATGAGCAGGCCGGACCACCCCGGCATCGAGACAGGTCCCGTGGGCGGCAGACCGCTGCCCTGGATGGTGGAGCGCCCGCTGCAGGTGGGCGAGTGCATCGGCTGCGGCATCTGCGTCCGCGAGTGTCCGCCCGCGGTCATCAGCATCGCAACGCTGCCGCGCGAGGAGATCTCGCTGGCACCGCGGCAGGGCCCAATCGAGCGGCCTGCGCCGTACACGGTGGACGACGGCTGGATGCCGCTCACCGAAGTCACCCACGAGTCTATGAAGCCCACCAAGCCAAACCCGTGGGGGGAGCTGTTCCCCTGGCGGACGCGGTCCCGGCCGAAGCCGTGGCAGGTGTGGACCACCATGGTGGACGCCGCTCCCGCAACGCCGATGGCGCCCTGCCAGGAGGCCTGCCCCGCCGGCACCGACGCCGGACGGTACGTTGGTCTTGTGGGTCAGGGCCGCTACGACGAGGCCTACGCGGTGGCCGCCGAGGTGAACCCGTTCCCGTCCGTTTGCGGCTGGATCTGCACGGCTCCCTGCGAGTCCGCCTGCCGCCGCGGCGTGCTGGACGAGCCCATCTCCATCCGGACCATCAAGCGGTTTGCGGTTGAGAACGGCAAGCTGCCGGCGGCGCCGAAGCCCAAGAAGAAGCGCACCGAGAAGGTCGCCATCGTCGGCGGTGGCCCCGCTGGCATGTCGGCCGCCTGGTACCTCACGGCGCTGGGCTACCCCGTGACCGTGCTGGAGGCCATGCCCATCCCCGGCGGCATGATGGCCATCGGCATCCCCGAGTACCGCTTGCCGCGCGAGACGCTGCAGGCGGAGCTCAAGCGGATCATCGATGCCGGAGTCGAACTAAGGCTCGACACCGCGATGGGCCGCGACTTCACCCTGCCGGACCTTGAGCGAGAGGGCTTCAAGGCAATCTTCCTGGCGACTGGCGCCTCGAAGAGCCGCCGTCTGGGCGTCCCCGGCGACGACCAGCGCGGCATGATCCCGGCAACCCGGTTCCTCAAGGAGGTCAACCTGGGCGAGGGGCCCCGACTCACCGGTGACGTGATCGTCGTCGGCGGCGGCTCCACGGCCATGGACGCGGCCCGCTCTGCAAAGCGCAGCGGGGCAGCGTCGGTGACCATCGTCTATCGCCGAGGCCGTGCTGACATGCCGGCCCAGGCTGAGGAGATTGACGCCGCCGAGCGCGAGGGCATCGCGATTGCCGAGGGGCTTGCCCCTGCTGAGGTTGTGGGTCGTGACGGCTCCGTTGTGGCGCTGCGCTGCGACGTGACCGCCCGGGCCGCAACGCCAGACGGCAGCGGCCGAACCCCCTGGACGCCCACGGGCGAGACCCGCGAGCTGCCTGCGGCGGCCATCCTCGTCGCCATCGGCGAGGAGCCGGATCCGTCCATCCTCCCCGAGGGCGCGGGCATCGAGGTCAGCGGCTGGGCCGGCATTCAGGCCGATCCCAAGACGTTGGCCACAGGCCGCGCAGGCATCTTCGCCGGTGGCGACGTCGTCTCCGGACCGAAGACCATCATCGAGGCCGTGGCCGCCGGACGGCGCGCAGCGGGCTCCATCCACGAGTACCTCGCAGGTGCCCGCGACGGCGAGGCGGAGATCATGGCCGCGGTCCGCGTGAAGACGCCGGCCGAGGGCAAGCTCCAGCTCGATATCGCCAACCGCCCCCGCATCCACGCGCCGCTTCCGGTGGTGGAGACGGGGACCTTCAAGGCCACGCAAGCAGGCTTTGACGAGAAGGCCGCCCGCGCTGAGGCCTCCCGCTGCTTCCGCTGCGATGCGGTCTATGGGTGCCCCACGGTCAGCGTCCTCGCTGGCCGCGGTCCCGCAGACAGCCGTGTGGGCGGGCCGTCCGCCGCACACGCCCCAGTCCCGGTTTCGGCCGCGCCCACGTCGGCTTCGGCCGCCACGGCCACCCCAACCCAGCCCGCTGCCCATGGAGGTGCTCGGTGAACTCCGACCAGGTCTCAGGTCTCTTCGGCGCCGGAGAGGCGTTTGTTGAGGGGACCATCGCAGCCGCGCTTGTGATCCTCTGGATCCTCGCCGTGGCGCTCCATCTCGCCCGCCCGTACATGGCGCGGACCACGGGCAAGTTCACGCTCCGTCTGGGCGCTGACCTCTGGTGGATCATCTACACCGGTCTGCGCGACATCATGCTGCTGCAGGTGTTCCTGGGCTCGTTCATCTTCTTCTACCCGGACGTGGTGACGGGGCAACAGCTTCCGATCACCGGCGGTCTTGCGGCCGTGTTCGCCTTCGCCGCCCTGATCCTCAAGCTCATGGGCAAGGGCGACAGCGATCCGTTCTGGATGCGCGTCCAAGTGGTGCTGATCGGCATCGGCGCGGCGCTCTACCTGACGCCGTATCTCTTCGGCAGCCAGGCCACGATGCTCACCGGCTCTCGGCTGGAAGGACTGTCTGCGGCCCTAGTCACGTCTAGCAACCCTGGTCTTGCACTGCCGCTGTGCTACATCTCGGCCGCCCTGACGGGTCTGCTGGGCCTGTTCGCGGTGGGCTACAACCTCCGGCTGTCGATGCGCCGCCCGAAGGCAGCGTGAGGAGAACCCAATGCTGAGTGGAGACGAACTCGCAAGCGCAATCGCCAACGGCGGCTCATCGTGGATGGTGCTGTCAGTCGCGGCGGTCCTGCCCATCATCTGGGCCTTCACGCTCTCGCTGCACTTCG
>CAIXZV010000368.1 GCA_903924005.1 uncultured Chloroflexota bacterium
GGTTAACCGGGTAAGACCGCCAGAAGACTACTGGTTTGATAGGCCGGAGGTGGAAGCGCAGCAATGCGTTGAGCTTACCGGTACTAATGGTCGAGGGCTTGACCCTCTAACCAGCACCTGACCAGGGGTCAGCGTGCGTGGGAGATCGGTTCTCCATACGCGAATACGTTCGATCTTCTGATGGCGCCTGGGTCCCGTTGGACGCCGGCCGCTGCCGTCACCTACCAGATGCATACAATCCCGGTGACTCTAGCGGAGAGGCCACACCCGTTCCCATCCCGAACACGGAAGTTAAGCTCTCCAGCGCCTACAATACTGAGAGGGTAGCCTTTCGGGAAGATCGGTCGTCGCCGGGATTGTTGCTTTTAAGGCGGTTCTAGCCCCGGGCCCAGTTTGCCGTGTAGCGCTGCGAGGCACCGTGGGCGAAGTGCTTTCCGGTGGTGGGCGATGCCACGGTATGCTCGCGCCATGAGCAGCACTTCCGACGGCAACCTGGAGACGTTCGAGCCCGGGCCGGGCGGAGCGTCACGCTTGGCCATGGACGCGGTCTGTCCCCTGTTGCGATCGCGGGACGGTGCGTGGTCGAGCGCATTTCCGAGTGCTGAACTGCAGTGCTGGGCCGTTCGGCCGTCAGTGCCGCTGGCCGTGGCGAAGCAGCGCGATCAGTGCCTGGCTATTGAGCACCTGGACTGCGCCACGTACGTTGCGGCAACCGGCGTGGGCGGTGAGGGTCCCTCCGGTGATCACCCGCCCTCGGGAGTGCCGGGGCTTGATGCGGCCCGCCTGTGGCCGGAGACGCGGCCCGTGCCGCTTGCACTGGAGCCGGTGCGCACACTTGGACGACTCCGCATGCCGGACGCCATCGGCGGCCAAGTGCTGCTGGCCGGTCTCATGACCGCGGCGCTGGTGATCTTCGTCGTTGCTCGCGCCGGCGCCCCTGCGACAAACCCGAATGGCCAGCCCACGCCTGCACCTACCCTGGAAGCGGTTGTGACGGCCTCGCCACTGGCTGCGCCGACGCCGACGCCGAGGCTCGCGCCCACGCCGTCGCCTGCGATCACGCCTGGTCCCACACCCACCGCGGCCCCGACACCTACCATCGCGCCGACGGCGACCCCAAAGCCCACACAGAAGCCCACGCCGTCTGGTGCGGTCCGCACGTACACCGTGCAAAAGGGCGACACGCTCTGGGCGATCTCCGTGAAGTTTGGCGTGACGGTCTCGGCTATCCAGAAGGCCAACCACATGGCCACAACAGTGGTCCACCGGGGCGACGTCCTGATCATCCCCTGACGCCGCAGCTTTGCCGGGCGCCCAGCGCCTCGAAGCCGTGCCCTAGCGCTGACAGCTACGGCAGAACCCGGTGGGGAAGCCGCCGGCCGACACCTGCGTGAGCTTTCCGCCACACCGCGGGCAGGGCCCGTCGCCCTTGCCGTGGACGTTTAAGTGGTCGCGCACCTGCTTCTCAAACGTGGGCGGAACGCGTTCCCTGAGCACGGCTATGGAGGCCGGCAGGACGCTGCGCATCGCCCGGTAGACCGCATCAACCTCCTCGGCTGCCAGCGTGCTGCGCTTGCGGAACGGTTGGAGCCCGGCCGCAAAGAGGATCTCGTCCGAGTACGCGTTGCCGATGCCGGCCACAAATGCCTGATTGCGGAGCAGGTTCTTCATCTCGCCCGGATGCCGCCGGATCCGCTCACGCCAGACCTCGAGCGTTAGCCCGGGATCAAGGGCGTCAGGCCCCATCTCGCCGGCCTCGCGACCGGGAACAGGCCGCACAACGCCGGCGGGGAGGACATACACCTTGCCCATCTGGGTGGGGTCCCGATAGCGCAGGATCGGTGAGGCTGTGTCCAGGGGAAGCCACGAGGCGTTGGCCGTCCAGCCTGCGGCGTCTGCGAGGAGACCGTCGGGCCGCGGGCCAAACACGATCTCGAGTGCTGTGCCTGCGGTTGGCTTCTCGCCTCGCCCGGCAAGTTGAAACCGTCCGGTGAGCATCGGGTTGAGGGCAACGCGATCGCGAGCCAGGGTCAGGTCCAGGAACTTTCCGACACGACGCGCGGACAGGAGCCCTTGGCCGACAAGCGCCTCGAGCTCCACCGGGGTCCCGCGGACAGACAAAGGCATCGCCGCGCGCACCGAGGTGATCGCCCGCCCCGCCAGGGCGGCGTGCAGCGCATCGGCGACAACATCGAGGTCGGGCAGTTCAGGCACGGTGCCGCATTGTAGGCACGAGACCCTCGTGCTAGAGTGAGCCCGCCCTCGGGCACGGACAGTTGAAGAGAACGACCAGTGTCGCCAGCACGAAGGAGCGGACCGCCGGACAGGCCAACGATCGATCCACCTCCCTCTCGGACAGACGGCCCCGGCATCGGCTCGGCGGCCGTTCGTGATTCTTGGGACAACCCAGAAGGAGACAGGATCACCTTGACCGAAGACCAGCAGGGCGGGATCACGCCGGCCACGGAGGCGGACGCCTCCGCCGAAGCCCCGGCGCCCGAAGAGACCGTCACGGCACCCGCCGCAGACGAGCCCGCCATCACCGAGACCGCGGCTGACGCCGCTGCACCCGCTGCACCCGCCGAGCTTGAGGCGCCAATCGTGGACGTCATCGCGGTGTTTGAAGACGAGGCTGCCGACGCGCCGCCCGCCTCGGACATCGAAGCCGAGGACGAGGCCCCCGTGATCATCAGCCGCAGGGCGGGTCCGGAGCCGACAACGATGGCGGAACTGCTCGCGGAGCAGAACGCAGACATCAAGAGCTTCAAGCACGGTGATGTCGTCGACGGCACCGTCGTCCGCATCGACAAGGACGAGATCCTGGTCGATATCGGCGCGAAGTCTGAGGGCGTGGTCTCAAACCGCGAACTCTTCGGCCGTCATGCCGAGACCCAGCCGCAGCTCGCCATCGGCGACGTGGTGCTGGTGTACGTGCTCCAGCCGGAGTCGCCTGAGGGCCACGTTGTCCTCTCGCTTCGCCGCGCCGGTCTCGAGCGCAAGTGGCGCGCGATGCAGGAGCTGTTCGAAGCGGGCACGATCATCGACGCCCCGGTCATCGACCACAACAAGGGCGGCCTGATCGTCGACTGCGGGATCCGCGGATTTGTGCCGATCAGCCAGATCGTGGACTTCCCGCGCCGGCCGCAGAACGAGCAGCCGCGTGACGCCGCGCAGGAGATCGCCGAGAAGCTGCAGCCGTACATCGGCCGCAAGCTCCGGCTCAAGATCCTCGAGGTCAACCGCAAGGCTAACCGGCTCATCCTCTCCGAGAAGGTTGCCCTCTACGAGGAGCGCCGCGAAAAGCGGGACGAGCTGTTCAGCAGCCTGACCGTCAATCAGAAGGTCACCGGTAACGTCCGGTCCATCGCGCCCTTCGGCATCTTCATCGACCTCGGCGGGATCGACGGCCTCGTCCACAAGAGCGAGCTCTCGTGGAACAAGGTCAACAACCCCGAGTCCGGCTACAAGGTCGGCGACGAGGTTGAGGCCGAGGTCATCGACATCAACCACGAGCGCGGCCGGATCAGCCTGTCGATCCGCCGCCTCCAGCCCGATCCCTGGGAGTCCACAGTTGCGGACTTCAAGGTGGGCGATGTCATTGACGGCACGGTCACGAAGCTCGTCAACTTTGGCGCCTTTGTCCGGGTCCGCGAGGGCCTCGAGGGCCTGATCCACATCAGCGAGCTGAGCCACCAGCGCGTTGCGCATCCGGGCGACGTGGTCCATGAGGGCCAGGTGCTCAAGCTCAAGATCATCAGCTTGGACTCCGAGCGTCACCGCCTCGGCCTCAGCCTGAAGCAGGCCGAGGAGCCGCCGGTTCGCCCGGCGCCTGAGCCCGGCACCACCGTCACAACCCCAACCACCATGGCGGCCCCGGCTGGGCCCCGCGAGCCTCGCGAACGCCGCGAGCGCCGCGATCGCCCGGAGCGCGGCTACGCGCCGACCGACACCGCGTCGGAGCCCGAAGGCGGGATCGACACGACCCTCGGGTCGCTGTTCGCCCAGGTCCGCAACCAGCTTGTCGCCGCTGAGGCCGCTGCTGCCCCCGCAGCAGATGCCGCGCCGGCAGCCGAGGAGCCCAAGGCCCCAAAGGCCAAGGCCCCGAAGGCAGCCGCCGAGCCGGAGCCTGCCGCCGAGGCAGCCGCCGCTGAGGCAGCCGCCGAGCCGGAGCCTGCCGCCGAGGCAGCCGCCGCTGAGGCAGCCGCCGAGCCGGAGCCTGCCGCCGAGGCAGTCGCCGCTGAGGCAGCCGCCGAGCCGGAGCCTGCCGCCGAGGCAGTCGCCGCTGAGGCCGCACCTGAGCAGGATGCACCGGTCGCTGAGGAGGCTCCCGCCTCCGAGCCTGCGGCCGACGCCGATCCGGCCTGATCTCGGCGGGCCCGTGGTCCGCATTCGCTGAAAGCAAAAGACGACCCGTCGGAACGCCCGGCGGGTCGTCTTCTTTCTGACGCGGCGCAGCATCCCAAACCGGCCCGTCGACGAAGGAACTGGTGCCCGAGCCGTTCGGGACCCCTGCGAGACGGGGGTGCTAGCATGGCCCGAAGGTCGCCCCCAGCGGCACGGAGATGAGTACCCGGATGGATCGGTTCGACAAGTTCACGGATCGCGCGCGCAAGGTCCTGACACTCGCTCAGGACGAGGCGCAGCGGTTCAACCACAACTACATCGGAACGGAGCACCTGCTCCTCGGCCTCGTGCGCGAGGGCGAGGGGGTTGCTGCGCGCGTCCTCGAAAACATGAACGTCGAACTGCCCAAAGTGCGGACGGCCGTTGAGTTCATCATCGGGCGCGGTGATCGCCCTGTCGTGGGCGAGGTGGGCCTGACGCCCCGCGCCAAGCGCGTCATTGAACTGGCAATTGACGAGGCCCGGCGCCTCGGTCACAACTACATCGGCACGGAGCACCTGCTCCTGGGGCTGGTCCGAGAGGGCGA
>CAIXZV010000369.1 GCA_903924005.1 uncultured Chloroflexota bacterium
GGTTGCCCGGCAGGAAGTCGTTGTGGCAGGGCGTCATCTCCAGCGGGTTCAGGATCAGCGCAAGCTCAATCCGCCGCGCGATCGACTGTGCAAGCGCGTATTCCGGCGGGATCGCCACGCCCCGCGCCACGGCGAGCGCCCGGTACGCCTCCACGATGCGCAGCGGGATGAACAGCCCAGGGATCGCCGGACCCTCGTGGAACCGGCGGACGGAGTCCGCAATCTTGGCGATCACGTGCGGCGCGTGGACATCCAGCTCCGCCATCGGCGTGCCCTCGATAAACCGCGTCACCAGGATCCCCTCCGGGCGCAGGAACGCCACAACCTCGGCGCCAACGCCCACGCCCGCGGCGGCAACCGTGGCGGCGTGCTCCACCTCGCGGCTGATCCCCAGCAGGTGTGTGTCGTTGCCGCCCAGGCGGATGACGAACCGCTCGCGCATCCCGTCCGAGTCCACGCGGTAGTTGCGGTTGGTGATGCCCCCGGTGAGCGCCGTGAGCGTCATCGCCTGGCCCGCCAGCTCCGGGACGCGCTGCATCGCGGCCACCAGTTCGTCATGGAGCTCCCCGTGGAGGACCCCAGCAGTGTCGCCGCTCATGGACGTGCCTCCGCAAGCATTCGTGTGGGGCGACGGTTGCCCGTCGCCCCACAGGGCCTTGGTGTGCGATGGACGACGATGGCCTAGCCGATCGTCGCCTCGCCGGTTGCCGCGTCAGCGGACTCGACGTCATGCGCGGAGCCGCGAACGGCAACCGCGTAGTAGATGACTCCAAAGACGAGGATCACACCGATGATCGTCTCAAACGTGGGCCAGGCCGGCATGCCCGTGAGCTCATTGCCAAACGGCTTGAGGAACGAGTTGATCATGGGGTTGGTGAACCCGCGGCCATCGCCGCCAAAGTCGCCGAACAGCCCGGTGTCCTGCCAGAGGCCGATGTTGAGGATCATCAGGCCGCCGTAGATCAGCGCGAGGATGTTGATCGGCATCCCCCACTTGCCCAGGTTGAACCAGGCCTTCTTGTGTGGCCAGCCGGCGCGGCGCGCCAGCAGGACACCGACGTTGCACATGAAGTACGAGAGGTAGATCAGGCCCGTGGCGGCAATCGACAGGAAGAAGCCGCCCAGCGGGCCGATCACGAGGATTGGGATGACGGCCAGGATGCCCACCGCCAGAACCGCGTTGGCGGGTGTCTGGAACCGGGTGTTGACGTGACCCCACAGACGCCCGAGCGGCAGGTGGTTGTCGCGGCCCATCGAGAACATCAGGCGCGAGGCCGCGCCCTGAATCGCAAGCGTGCAGACGAAGACCGACGCGAGGATGACCACGAGGTACAACTCGCCCAGCGTGACCCCAAATGCGATCTGGGTTGTCAGGGCGTTGGAGATCGTGGTGGCAATCGGGAAGCCGCCGGCCTGGCCCTCCTTCATCGCGTCCGGGATGGACGGGATGGCGAGGATGACTGCCACAAGGAAGATGGCGCCGATGACGCCCGAGAGCAGCAGGGCGGTCAGGACGCCGCGCGGCGCCTGGCGGCCCGCGTCAACGGTCTCCTCGCCAAACGTGCCAGCAGTGTCGAAGCCGTACACAACAAACAGGGCCATGAACATGCCGAGCGCAAACGCCGGCAGGTAGTGCCCACCAGTTGCCGCCTCTGCACCGGCAGTGTCGGTGAGGACGCTGAGCGGCTGGTGATTGGCAAAGAACAGCAGGATCAGCGCAAACAGACCCATGCCGATGATCTCGGTGGCCACGCCGATGTTGTTGAGGATTGCCAGAAGCCGCACGCCGAAGCCGTTGATCACGGTGGTGATGACGAGCGTGGTGATGGAGATCATCGTGAACATCGTGGTCAGCCCGGTTGGGTCGGTGCTGTCCAGGAATGCGGGCGCGCCGGCCGCCGGAGCGCCAAATGCGGCCCCGTGCAGGCCATCGATCACGAAGGCGACGATGACCGACACCGCCGTGACCGTGACAACCTGCGCCCAGAAGTAGATCCAGCCCGTGAACCACCCAAGCGTGCGGTTCGACAGTCGCTTGGACCACTGGTAGATGGACCCGGCCACCGGGAAGTGGCTCGCAAGCTCCGCAAACACCAGGGCGACAAACAGCTGGCCAATAATGACGATGGGCCACGACCAGATGAAGGCAGGGCCGCCAAGCCCGATGCCGACACCAAAGTTGCCGAACGACCCGGTGGAGACGCTGATGAAGCTGAAGGCCACCGCGAAGTTCGAGAGAAAGCCGAGCGTCCGCTTCAGCTCGGGCTTGATCCCCAACGAGCGCAGGTGCGCGTCGTCGCGGGCGGCCTGATCGGCCTGGGAACTGCCAGTCACTGGCTCCTCCTCCATCCGGCCGCGCCAGTGCGACGCGGTCCGCCTCCTGGGAACGGGCCCTGCCCTCGCTTGTGCCGACACGCCCTCCGCGCCCCGACATGCGCGGATAGTGACCGCCGGGTTGGGCCGCGTCAACGCAATTCGTGCAAACGCACTGTCTGCAGCGCGATATTCGTGGTGGAAGCGGCCGCTGTTCCGTCAGGCGAGCGGCTGTTCCGTCAGGCGAGCGGCCCGAAGGCCTCCGGATAGCGGACGGTCCCGCGGAGCTGGTCGCTCCACGCGGGCAGGAGGCGGCCCATCCAGGCCTCATCGGGCCATTCCTCCGCCGGCGGCAGGAGGCCAAGACGACGGGCTGGCTCAAACCCGAAGCGCCAGTAGTAGCCCGGGTAGCCAAGCAGGACAAGCGCCGGAACCCCGCGAGCAACGGCCAGCACGGCCGCCGCCTGCATCAGCGCTGCGCCGATGCCGCGGCCCTGCAGTTCTGGCAGCACGCCGACTGGGCCGATGGCAAGCACAACCGCAAGCGGCTCCCCGTCGTCGTCCTCCACCGGACATGGCGAGAGCAGCGCGTGGCCAACAACCCTGTCCTGCGCGTCCACCGCAAGGATGGACTGCCAGCCATCGGGCGCCGCCCGGCGGATCTCGTCCACGATGGCCGCCTCTTCGGGACCCGGGAACGCGCGCTCGTGGACATGGCGAACCCCCGGCTCATCACCGGGGGTCTCCAAGCGCATGCGGACCGGATGAGGCTGCGGCCCCAGTCCGGGCCCCGAACCCGGGGGTGCCATGTCAGACAGCGGCGGCCTTGAGCGCCGCGGGGATGGGCCGCGCCACCGCCACCGGCTTCACGTACTTGTCAACCATCTCGCGCGAGCCCACAACCTTGAGCTGGTTGAACAGGTATTCAACCTTGGCGCCCTGGCTCGCGAGGATCTCGTCCTTGGTGGACAGGTCCCAGAGCTGGCGCTTGAACGGGCCGATGGCCTTCTTGCGCGTGGTGTAGAGGAACTGGTCCTCGGTCTGGCCGTCCTTGCGCTCGTCGGCGGCGTTGATGACCAGCCAGGCGTTGATCTCGGCCATCAGCTCGGCCGGGAAGGCCGGGTGCTGGTACAGCGCGTTCTGGAAGCCGGTGGCGAGGTGGATCTCGGCCGTCTCCACCATCGGGAAGCGGTGGAACAGCTCGTCCGGCAGCGTGGAGGCGCCGTGCTGAACCGCGCCTGCCAGACCGTACGTGCGGGCAACTTCGCCAAGGCGGGCAAGCACGTCGAAGTCAAGCTTGACCTCGGCCACGCCGCCGCCGGGGAGCGGCACGCCGCCGTGGCTGGTGCCGGTCTGGAC
>CAIXZV010000370.1 GCA_903924005.1 uncultured Chloroflexota bacterium
GCGTTGATCTCGGCCGCCTTGATGGTGCTGCCCATGACCCCGCGAATGTCGCCCGCGTGCTCCGCTCGCTCGCTCGGTGCGTGTCAACCGAAGCTTCAGCATCCACCATCGGCGCTGACGTCGCCGGCGTTGATGGCCAGGGGATCGTCAACTACCACACCGTCATCGACTACATGAAGGCGCTCACCCGCCTCTTCATTGTGGAAGACCTGCCGGCGTGGTCGCCGGCGCTGCGATCCCGGGGCGTGCTGCGCTCCTCGGCGACGCGACACTTTGTCGATCCGTCGCTTGCGGCGGCGGCGCTCGGCGCCGGGCCGGATCGGCTGCTCCGCGATCCAGAGACCCTGGGCCTCCTGTTCGAATCCCTTGTCATCCGTGACCTGCGCGTCTACGGTCAGGCGATTGGCGCCTCGGTGTCCCACTACCGGGAGAACACGGGCGCCGAGGCTGACGCCATCCTGCAGACACGGTCCGGCGCTTGGGCGGCGGTCGAGGTGAAGCTTGGTCAGGGTGACATCGACAAGGGCGCCCGCAGCCTGCTGCGGGTCGCGGCGAACGTGGACGCCGAGCACCACGGTGCCCCCTCGTTCCTGGCCGTCGTGACCGGCTGGGGCTATGCCTACCGGCGGCCCGACGGCGTATTCGTGATCCCGATCGGCACGCTGACCGCCTGATGCCGCAGCAGCCGCGGCCGGGCGAGCCTTAGAGCTGCTTGTAGTGCGGCCCCTCGCCGCCCTCGGGCGCAACCCACGTGATGTTTGCCACGGGGCACTTGGACGAGCACGCCATGCAGTGCAGGCAGTTTGACGGCGACAGCACGATCTTCGCGCCGTCCCAGCGGTACACGTCGCCCGGGCAGAAGTTGGTGCAGGCCGCGGCGTAGTCACGCTCGCAGGCGATACACGCATCCGGGTTGGGGATGGTGATGTGGGACGGCTCGTCCTCGCGGTGGATCGTGCCGGTCAGCGACACAAACGTCGCGCCGTCCATGCGGCCCGGATCTGCCCGGCGGACGCGGGCGCCCACCTTGGTGGCGCGGCCGTCGGTGTGCATCCCCAGACGTCCCGGCAGGAACGAGGAGACCAGCGACATCGGCGTGCCGAAGTACAGGCCAAGCTTGAAGACCTGGCGGTAGTTGCGGGCGTGGTGCATCTCGGCCATGACGCCGGCTGCCTCAAGGCGACCGCGGTACCCGTCCAGCGAGCCCACGGCGCCATCGGCCCCCAGTGCGCCCACGGCCGTCTCGGCCGCGGCCATACCGGTACGGATGGCGTAGTGGAGACCCTTGATCTTCTCCAAGTTGACAAAGCCCGCGCCGTCGCCCGTGATCATGGCGCCCGGCGCCGACAGGGTGGGCAGGGCAAAGAAGCCGCCCTCTGGGATGGTCTTGGCGCCCGTGGCAACCACGATGCCGCCCTTGAGCATGGCCGCGATTGCCGGGTGGGCGCGCCAGGTCTCGAACTCGCGCTGCGGGTCAAGATCGCCGGTCTTCCAGTCCAGGCCCAGGATCAGGCCCACGGCAACGGTCTTCTCGCCCATGGCGTACATGAAGCCGCCGCCAAACGTGGACGGCTTGTTGGGGTAGCCCAGCGTGTGGACGACGCGGTTGTTGCCGAAGGGGCTGGCCTCCTGGAACTGGACGATGGCCTTCATGCCCAGCGCGAAGCTCTGCGGGCCCTTGCCTGCACCAAACCGCTCGATGTACTGGGTGCTGATGGTGCCGTGGGTGCCGTCCGCAAGGATGGTGACCCGGGCGCGGATCTCCTCAACCGGGACGTGGTTGCCCTTGGGCGACCCATCGGCGGCGAGGCCAAGCTCCGCCAGGCGGACGCCGCGGACCACGCCGTCCTCAACGATGAGCGTGCGGGCCGTGGTGCCGTGGAAGACCTCAACGCCGGCCTTCTCGGCCTGCTCGCTGAGGAACTGCGTCATGCGGGACGCGGAGATGACCACATCGCCGGTGTGGTGCATCCGGGACGGCACCACCTTCTTGGGGATGGTGATTGCCTTCGAGCCTGTGAGGAACAGCATCTCGTCGCGCTCCACCGGAACCATCGTCTCGGTGAAGGAGTTGCGCATGGTGCGCCAGCCCGGGACCAGGTCGTCCAGACAGGCGGACTCAAAGGCTGCGCCCGAGAGGACATGGCTGCCCGCGGACGGGGCCTTGTCGATGACGACAACGGAGATCTCGCGACCGGCGGCGGTGGCCGCGGTCTTGGCCTGGATGGCGGCGGCGAGACCGGCGGGGCCAGCCCCAACGATCAGGATGTCGATGTCGATCATCGGGCTGCCTCCTGCGCGGCACGGGTCAGGGCCGGGACAACCGTCTCGAGGTCGCCAACGATGCCGAAGTCCGCGTAGTTGAAGATTCTGGCCCGTGGATCCTTGTTGATGGCCACCACCGTGTCCGACATCTGCATGCCGGAGATGTGCTGGACAGCGCCCGAGATGCCAATCGCCATGTACAGGCGCGGTGCCACGGTCTGGCCGGTCTGGCCAACCTGGTAGTCGTGCGTGGTGAAGCCGTCCTCCACCGCGTGACGCGAGGCGGACACCTTGGCGTCATCGCCCAGGAGCGCCGTCAGACCGCCTGCGAGTGGGTTCAGGAGCCTGTCAAAGTCCGCCCGGTTGCGGATGCCGTGGCCGCCCGAGACAAGGATCTTCGCGTCACGGATGCTCACCTTGGAGGTGAACGATTCGATCGGGATCACCGTGGAGACGGGCACGTCCGGAAGGTTTGGCTTGATGCGGACAACCTCGCCCTTGCGCGTTGGGTCAGGCGGCGGGATCTTGAACACACCCGGCCGGACAGTCGCCATCTGCGTGGGGCTGTCCTTGGTCATGATGGTGGCCATGATGTTGCCGCCCAGCGCGGGCCGGGTCTGCTTGAGGATGGCGACGTTGGCCTTGAAGTCCCCGATCTCAAGCTTTGTGCAGTCAGCGGTGAGACCCGAGTCGCTTGCGTACGCGATGCGCGGGGCCAGCTCGCGGCCAAGGGGCGTGGCGCCGAACAGCATCACCTGCGGCTTGTGCTCAAGCACCAGCGCGGAGATGGCGGCCTTCCAGCGCAGGGCGTTGAACTCTGCGAGACGCGGGTCCTCAATGGCGTAGACCGTGTCCGCGCCGTGCGCAATCAGGGATGCGGCCAGCTCGTCCGAAACTGACGCTGCCGGCAGGACAACGCCCACCTTCTCGCCCAGGAACTGCGCAAGCTCCCGGGTCTTGCCCAGGATCTCAAGCGACACGGTCTTGACGTCGTCGCCCTCGGACTCGGCCAGGACCCAGAACGGGCCGTGGTACATGGCGGTGCGACCTTCAAGCGCGTAGGCGCCCTCCTCGTGGACGGCGGGGCCGCCGGTGGCGAGGCGGTACTTGGCCTTGATCTTCGCAACCAGCTGCGCCGGATCCGTGACCATCTCGCAGGTCTTGGCCCGGTCCTCGGACGGGGAGAAGATGCGGTAGACGGTGGTGCGGGAGCCCTTGATGCCGATCCGGTCCGGGGCGGCCTCAACGTCGGCCGCGCTCCAGATGTGGATGTTGGATTTGCGGGCCGCGCGCGACGCGTGGAAGCCGCTGTAGAGCGTGTCCATGCAGGCGGTGATGGTGACCAGCGTGGGGAACGTGGCGGGGATGACGTCCTCGATGCCCGTGGCGCCGATGCGCCGGAACTTGAGCTTTGGCGTCAGCTCCACGCCCTGCACGTAGGCAATCTGGTCGATGCCGAGGTCTTCGGCAATCTGCGGCGGGACCTGCGCCGTGTCCCCGTCAACGGACTGCATGCCGGTGACGATGAGGTAGTCCCTGCTGCCGCCAAGGAGCTCGCGCTCGATGCGCCGGATGCCCTGCGCCAGCGAGTACGCCGTGGCGGGGGTGTCCGCGCCGCCCATCGCTCGGTCTGTCAGGAGCACCGCTTCGCCAGGTGCACGGGACAGGCAGTCCACGAGGACGTCGCGAGCCTGGGGCGGGCCCATGGTGAGGTAGATGGTCTTTGCGTCAGGATCGCCCGCGGTGAGCATCTTGGCGAAGCTCAGGGCATGGAGGTCCAGCGGGTTGAGGACGCTGTCAAGAAGGCCGCGCCGAAGCGTTCCTTTTTCTCGATCCCAGGCGTCCTCGGGGATGTTGCTGACGTCCGGGACCTGCTTGACAAGGACGATGACGTGCATGGCGGCCTTTCGGTGGAGGTCGTCGGGGGAGACGCTCAGTCAGGTGTCGCGCGTACACGAAACCAGTGGCCAGACCCTGACCAACAAGAATGGTATCGGTTGCACAATGACAGCCGGAGGCCCAACGGCACCCTTGCCATGGGCCGTCTCCCCCAATCAGCGGTGTCCGCAGAACCCCGCAACCACGTCAAACAGCACGGGGAAACCCCAGCGCAGCGCGTCCAGACCCACGCGCTCGTCCTGACCGTGGAAGCGCTCAAGGAACCGCTCGCCGGGCTCAAGCTTGAGCGGGGAGAAGCCATAGGTGGGCACACCCAGGTGCGCGGTCCACTTTGCGTCCGTGGCGAACGGGGCCATCACCGGCACCGGGATGCCGTCCGGGTCATGCGCAACGATGGTGCTGCAGAGCAGGCTGTACAGCTCGCCTGACGCGGGCGCCTCAACTGGGGGCGCGCCGATGACGTGCTCCACGGTGCAGTGCGGCATGAGGTCGCCAAGCCGTGCGATGACCTCCTCGCGCATGTCCCCCTCGGTGGTGCCGGGGAGCGTGCGGCAGTCGATCTCGATGGTGGCCTCGCCCGGGATGATGTTGTACTTGATGCCCGCATGGACCACGCCCGGGCTGATGGTGTTGCGCAGGAGCGCGCGGAGGGCGCGTGCGTACATCTCGTCGCAGAGGCTGCGGACGGCGGCGTCTGAGCGGCGGGGGTCGTCGCCGCGGATGGCGCGGACAAGCTCGGCCGCCTTGGCGTCGTCCGACAGCCCGTCTTCGACACCCTTGAGCAGGGCTTCGATTGGTCCGGTCAGGCTGGGTTCGCCGGGGGCGGCCAGACGGAGGATGGCCTCCGCGGCAAGGACCGCGGCATTGTCGTCACGCGGCATGGAGCCATGGCCCCAGGTGCCGTGGACGCTGATCTTGTAGGTCTCACGGCCTTTTTCGGCGGTCATCACCGGGTAGAACCGCCGGCCCGCCAGGTCCACGGACACGCCGCCCGCCTCGTTGAGCGCACCCGCCGCCTGAATGGTCTCGGGCCGGTTCTGGACCAGCCACTTCACGCCCACCGTGCCGCCCGCCTCCTCGTCCGCGGTGCAGGCGAACATGACGTCTCGGGCGAGGCCTGGGATGGGGTCCGTCGCCGGGTTGAGGCCGGCGGCGCGAGCGCGTCGGGCCAGCAGGACCAGCGTCATGACCTCCATGGCCACCATGGACTTCATGTCCACCGCACCCCGACCCCAGATGTAGCCGTCGGCGATCTCCGCGGAAAACGGCGGGAAGCGCCAGCCCGTGGCGTCCACGGGGACCACGTCGAGGTGCGAGAGCAGGAGGAGCGGCTCGCCGCCCGTGCCGTCGCCGTGGAGGCGGGCCAGGATGCTGCCGCGGCCGGGCTCCGGCTCAACAATCTCGGGATCCAGGCCCTCGGCGCGCAGACGCTCGGCGATGAATCGCGCGGCGTCTGTCTCGGGACCCGGCGGGTTGGGCGGGTTGATCGACGGGATGCGGATCAGCGCCTGGAGCAGCGCCACCAGCTCATCGTGGGCGTCGGCCCACTCGGCGGTGGTCAGCGCGGCGGACGGCAGGGCGGCGGCCACGTCTCCGCCTGCTACAGCGGGATGTTGAGGAGCGCGGCGGCGATGCCCAGCACAAACCCGCCCGCAACGATGACGATGGTCATGCCAACCAGCAGGCGCACGAAGCGGCGTTCACGCTGGAGGGTGGCGCCAAGGTCAGGGTCATCACCACCGGCAATGTACGGCTGGGGCAGACCGCGCTTGCGGGCGTGCTCGTTGCGGACGGCGTCGTAGGCGTCGGGATCTGGGGGCAGCTGGGTTGCGGTGGTCACGTGCCCATGATGCCCCACGTGGCCGAGGTTCGCGGTTCCGGCGCGGTTCCGGCGGTGGTGGAGTTCGCCGGGAGTACCCGTCTGGGTAGTCGCGCCCAAGCGCAACGATCGTTTGCTCGGCGCCGCACGGGTCAGGCGAGGCCACCGGCGGCAAACCGGCTCTCGGCGCCGACTTGTCGGCCTTGCGCTCACGCTGCTGTAGGTGTCGATAGCTGCGGTTGGCCGCGACTACCGCTCCGGCGGCATCTGGCGGATGAGCGCGCCCCGAAGCATGTCTTGGCTCGCGTGTGGGGCGATGGCTCGTGCGCAGTAGACACGACGCGTTAGACTCGCGGGCACGATGCAGACTTACCCAATGCACACCCCCTCCGCCCGTCATCAGCGGCGCACCACCCGGCTTGCAGCGTTGCTCGCCGCCGTGATGCTTGCCTCGTGTGGAAGCACACCTCCGGCTCCAACGGGCACAGGTACCGTGACGCCAACGCCGGCGCCTACGACGGCTGCCAATGCCACAGCCAGCGCCACTGCGGGCACCAGCGCCGCGCCGTCGGCCACCCCAGCGCCTACGCCTGCCCCGACGCCCACGCCGGCGCCGCTCACCGCAGACCCGTTCCCGCTGGCCGTCGTGGTCCACAACACGGATCTCCGCGCCGCGGTCACCTCGGCGGCCATGCGCACCGCCGTTGCCAACGGCTCGCTGATCCTGCCGTGCGGCATCGCAGGCCTCAAGATCGGCAAGATCGCCACCAAGCTGTCGGGAACCTGCACAACGGCTGCAGACATTCCGGCCAAGCTCGCGAAGAGCCCCAAGCTGATGGCGCTCCTGCCCACAGGCTTGGTTGACCCGCGGGTCAAGGTGCTTGTGGTTGACGGCGCGGACCTGTTTGGCGACACCGTGAACCGCAAGAGCGCCTACCCGATCACCGCCACCGTCGCGGCAGACCCGGCCGGCCTCACCGGCGACGCCGTGGCGTACAACGTGGACGATATCCGCACGATCGTCTCCACCGGCGACACTTGTCCGGACCGCTCGGTGAGCCTCTGGGCCAACGTTAAGGGCAAGGGCTGGGACTGGACGCTCCAGGGCGGCTACGCGCGCTACACGGGCAGCTACATGTCCAGCTTCGGCTGGAAGACGATGTCAGCCGTCCGCACAGGGCAAGGAGCCGGCGTGATCTGGAACATGATCAAGAACGCCGACATCGCCGTGAACGACTTCGAGTGCCCGATGGTGTCCTGGTTCAAGCAGCACGCTCACGGCACGTACTTCACGATCGATCCGAAGGTGGCCGGGCTCTTTGGCCGCGTCGGCATGGACTTCGCGTCGCTCGGTTCAAACCACGGCACCGATCTTGGCGCCGACGGCATCAAGCAGACGCTGGCGCTGCTGGATGCGAACAACGTGAAGTACTCTGGCATGGCGATGAACCTGGCCGACGCCATGAAGCCCGCGGTCTTCGACGTTCGCGGCCTGAAGTTCGCCTTCATCAGCTGGGACGCCACCGGCACGTCGCGCGCCGCCACGGCCACCGGCTGGGGCGAAGTGCATCCGGGCACCTCCATCGTGAAGAAGACCGTGGCGCTGGCCAAGGCGGCGGGCGATCTGGTGATCCTCATGCCACAGTGGAACTGGCCCGAATACTCCGCGCCGATGAGCAAGACCGCGCTGCGGCAGCGCGACGCCTGGTTCAAGGCCGGTGTTGACCAGATCCTCGGCAGCGGCACGCATTGGGCGAGCGGCTTCTCCATCACCAACCCGGACCCGAAGAAGGGCTACCAGGTGGCGGTGACCAGCCACGGCAACTTCCTGTTTGGCCAGATGTGGAGCCGCCAGACCCAAGAGGGACTGATCTACGACCTGACGTTCCGCGGCAAGATGCTCGTGCAGGTCCGCGTCCACCCATACACCGTGGTGGAGGGCGGCCAGCCCTGCCTGATCAACCCGACGACGGACGGCGCCTTCGTCCAGAACCTGGCGTTTGGCTCCAGCTACCTGCCCTGACGCAGCGGGGCGTTCGGCCCCGGTTCAGTCCGCGGCGAAGCGCTCCGCGATAACGCCGGGGCGCTCGCCAGCGGCCAGCGCGAGACGCAGCAGCACGCGCGCCTTCCAGGGGACGATGTCGTCGGCGGGGATCCAGCGGCGTCTGGCCATCGACGGCGTGGGCGGGACGCGGCCGGAGCCTGTGCGTGACCCTTGGCAGACGAGGACGCCCGCGGCTGATGCGCGCTCGAGCGCCTCGACCTCCAGAGGGGTTGGGTAGCCCGCGCCTGTCCCGGCGCTGACGATGCCGCGCGCCCCCGCGGCAACCGCCGCGTCGATCAGGGCGCCATCGGCACCCTGGTAGCTTGCTACCACATCAACACGCTGCAACGATCGCAGATCGACGCGGGCGTAGCTGCCGCGCAGGCTTGTGCCGCGGGCTGGCCGGGACGAGATGACCACGCGGCCGTCGCCGTCAATCCGGCCGAGCGGACCCGTCATCGGGCTCGCAAACGCGTCAACCCGGAGGGTGTTCTGCTTGGTCACGTCGCGCGCGCCGTGGATCGTGTCATCCATAACCACCAGCACGCCGAGGCCCCGGGCTGCGGGGTTGGCCGCCACGCGAACGGCGTTGACCAGGTTGAGCGGGCCATCTGCGGAGAGCGCCGACGCCGGGCGCATCGCTCCGGTGATTACGATGGGCGCGTCGGTCGCCACGGTGAGGTGCAACAGCCAGGCCGTCTCCTCGAGCGTGTTGGTGCCGTGCGTGACCACCACGCCGTCAGCCTCGCCAAGCGCCAGGATCCCCGTGACGAGATCGGTCAGGTCCGCCAGATCGGCATCGGTCATCGCATGCGCGCGCAGCCGGCGGAAGGGTGCCTCGGTGACGTCTGCGATGGACGCCAGTTCCGCGGAGATCCCCGCCAGCAGCTCGCCCGGCGCCAGACGCTGCCCGGTCTCCAGGTACGCGGCAAGGTCAAGGCGATCCGCCCCCACGGAGTCGATCGTGCCGCCGGTGGTCACGATGGCGATGCGCGGCCGGGCGGGGAGGGTCATGCGCTCAGGCCTCGGGCGCGTCCGGCGTGCCGGCCCGCCAGATGGGCGCGGCACCGGGCGGCTCAAACCGGTCCATCTTCGAGATCAGTCGCCGGATCCGCAGCCCCTCAAGCGGCCCCAGCGCATACATCGGCATCGGCGCAAGCCAGACGGAGCTCCCCAGCGACACCGCATCGGCGCCGGCCCACGTGTACTCGCGGCAGTCGTCAAAGGTGCGGATGCCGCCGTTGGCGATGATCGGCAGCTTGAAGCCTCGATCCCGAAGCTCGGCCACCACGCGCAGGCCGATGGGCTTGATCGCCCGACCGCTGATGGCCCCGTAGCGGTTCTTGAGGTACGGCGCACCGGTCTCGGGATCCAGACGCAGGCCCTTCACGGTGTTGATCGCGGTGATCGCCGCACAACCGTATTGCGCTGCCAGGTTTGCCTGCCAGTGGTAGTCCTCGTCGGGGCTGACCTTGAGGATCACCGGGTGCTTGCTCTTGGGGACGGCACGGCGGAGCGCCTCCTCAAGGATCGTCGCGAACGGGAAGTTGACATTGTGGCAGGACGCGTTGAGTTCCACGGCTGCAATCTCGCCGGGCTTCGCGTGCTCGTTGACGGTCTCGATGAGCTGCTCAATCTCGTCCGCGCTGAACCCGCCCACTGAGATGATGCGGTTCAGTTTGGTGGTCCGCGGGTAGTACTCATCGAAGTAGCGTGGTAGTCCGATGTTGGACCAGCCAAATGCGTTGAGCCAGCCGCCGTCCACCTTGTGCAGCGCGCGGCCGTAGAGCCGGAGCATCTGGGGGAACTCAGCGATGCCCCAGTCCTCTTGGAGCGTGAAGTGGCCGGCGCGCGGCTCCAGCGTAAGCGTCCGCGTGGTCACGGCGCCAAAGCGCTCAAGCGGCACCCACTGCGCGATGGGCGAGAGCCCGTACAGGATCAGGCGGTTCTTGCTGGCGCCGTAGCCCAGGAGGCTCGCGGACGTGAGCAGCCGGTTGCGGAGCTTGATCCCGTTGAGGTTGATGGCAGGCACGGCCGAAGTATGCCGGGTGGAGCGCCACGGGTCGCCCTGTCCGGGTTCTTGACCCAAGTAGGGATAGCAGCAACAATACCTACTATGACTAGTCGAGTAGGCGAACGCGGCCAGATCACCATCGAGAAGGCGATCCGCGAGCAGCTCGCGATCTACGCGGGAGACGAGGCGGTTCAGCGCGTGGAGAACGGACGCATCGTGATCGAGATCGTCCCCGGGCGGCACACGCGCTCGCTCGCCGGGGCGCTGGCGGCGGACGTGCAGCGGCAGCCTCAGGACGAGACGTGGGAGACGCTGCGGCAGGCAGCCTGGGAGACGCCCGATCCTGATCGTGGGCCACCGGATCCGGATCGGGATCCGGCGTGATCGCGATTGACACGTCGGTCCTGGTTCGCTACCTGGTGGGCGCGCCGGCTGAGGAGTCGGCGGCTGCGGCAAGACTCATCGATAACGCGGCTGAGGTCATCGGCATCTCGCCTGTGGTGCTCGTGGAGACGGCCCACGTTCTGCGCACGCAGTACGGCGTTGCGCGCGAGCGGGTGCTGGACGAGTTGATCGGCATGATCCAGCGGGAAAACGTGCAGATCCTTGGCAGCCGCACCGAGCCTGTGCTGGAGATGCTGGTCCAGGCACGGTCGATGCGGGGCCGGCCAATCCCGGACGCGCTGATCGTGGCTGCCGCGATGGGCGCCGATGCCGCTGCGCTGGCCACGTTTGACCGCGGGCAGGCACGCTACGGCTTCCCGGTGACGCGGCCCTAGCCGTCGAGAAGCGGCTCGGCCACCTCGTCGGCCAGGGCCCGGACGCCGTCGGGGGCAACCGAGGCGGGCAGACCGAGGATCACGTGGTTGGCGCCGGCGCGGACGAAGGCACGGGCCGTGACCAGGGCCGCGGCCCGCGAGGCCGGCGTGGCACCCACGGAGAGCTGCGCGGCAAACATGAAGTCCGTTGGGTCCCGGTCCGCCGCCTCGAGCGCGGCGATGATCCTGCCGCGCACCTCGGTGAACCACGCCACGTTGCCCGGCACGTTGCCAAACATCGGCCAGCCCGAGGCGTACTGCGCCGCCAGCGCAATCCCCCGCGGCTTCGACACGCCCAGCCACAGCTGCGGACCGCCGTGCCGGACCGTGCCGGGGTCGTTGGTGGCGCCGCGGAGCGGGTAGAACGGGTCGTCCAGGGTGACGCCCGGCCGATGGCGTGCCTCGTCCGAGAAGAGCGCCGTGAGCACCCGGATCGAGGACTCGTAGCGGGCCCAGCGCTCCTCAACCGGCGGCAGCGGGACGCCAAACGCCTCGTGTTCACCGGCGTGCCAGCCAGCGCCCAGACCCAGGATGAACCGCCCGCCGGTGGCGTTGTCCAGCACGGTTGCCGACTTTGCCAGCACCGCCGGGTGGCGGAACGTGTTGGCGAGGACCGCAATGCCAATCCACTTGCCCGGCACGTGATGGGCCATCGCCGAGGCAAGGGCGATGGACTCAAACGCCGGACCGTTGCGCTCCTGCGCGGCGTCCGAGAGGTGGTCGCTCATCCAGACGGCCGAGATAGAGCGCTCCCGTCCGGCCGCATGCCACGATTCGTCCACCCGGTTCCAGTCCAGCCCCGTGGACTCGGACGCTGAGATCCGGAAGCCGATGCGGCCCGGCCCTGCGGGGGGCCCTGCGGGGGGCCCGGCGGGGAGCGCGGCGGGGGGTGCTGCGGGGAGCGCGTGGTTGGTCATGTGCGGCCGCTATCCCTCTTTGCGTGCCTCGAGCGCCCGGGCCAGGGCTGCACCGTTGGTGATGGCGCCCTCGGAGGCGGACGACACAAGCGCTGCGTACTTCGCCATGACGCCGCGCGTGTAGTTGGGCGCGGGCGGCGTCCAGCGGCTGCGACGCTCCGCCAGAACGGAAGGCGCAACCTCCAGGTTGAGCTCTCGCGCTGTGACGTCCACCGAGATGATGTCGCCCTCTTCCACCAGCGCAATCGGCCCGCCAACGGCTGCCTCGGGCGCCACGTGGCCAATCATCAGGCCGTGCGTGCCGCCGGAGAACCGGCCGTCCGTGAGGAGCAGGATCTCCTCGCCGATGCCCTCGCCCTGGATGGCGCCGGTCACCGAGAGCATCTCCTGCATGCCGGGGCCGCCGATCGGACCCTCGTAGCGGATGACCACCACGTCGCCCGGCTTGATCTGGCGATCGCGCACGGCGGCAAAGCAGGCCTTCTCGGAGTTGAACACGCGCGCCGGGCCGCGATGGGTGAGGCGCTCGTGGCCGGCCGTCTTGACGATGGACCCATCGGGCGACAGGGTGCCCTTGAGGATCGCCTGGCCGCCGGTCTGCTTGATGGGGGTCTCGATGGGGTGAACCACCTTCTGCCCGGGCGTCTCAACCGCATCGGCTGCGATCTTGGCGATGGTCCGGCCGTCCACGGTCTTCTCGTCGCCGTGGAGGAGGCCCTTCTTCATGAGCTCGCGCATGATCAGGGCCACGCCGCCCGCGTTGTACATGTCGGCAGCGGCGTACCGGCCGCCGGGGCGCATGTCCGCGATCAGCGGGGAGCGGTCAATGGTTGCTGCGTAGTCGTCAAGCGTGAACTTGATGCCAAACTCCGACGCGATGGCCGGCAGGTGCAGCGCCGCGTTGGTGGAGCCGCCCGAGGCGGACACGGACGCCACCGCGTTCTCCAGCGAGTTGCGCGTGACGATGTGCGACGGGCGGATGTCGTGGTGGACCAGGGTCATCACCAGCTCACCGCAGGCGCGGGCCGCCTCGTCCTTCTTGGGGTCTTCCGCCGGGATCCCGTTGAGGCCGGCTGGGGAGAGCCCGATGAACTCCATGACGGTGGCCATGGTGTTGGCCGTGAACTGTCCACCGCAGGCGCCGGCGCCGGGGCAGGCGCCGTTTTCGGCCTCGTAGAGGTCTTCCAGCGTGATCTTGCCCGCGCGGTAGGCGCCAATGGCCTCAAACACGGACACGACATCGGCGGGCTTGCCCTTGTAGGTGCCCGGCATGATCGTGCCGTTGTAGAGGATGAGGCCCGGGATATCCAGACGGCCCAGCGCCATCGCCGCGGCCGGGATGGTCTTGTCGCAGCCAACCAGACAGACGATGCCGTCGAACAGGTGGCCCCGCGCCACAAGTTCGATGGAGTCAGCGATGACCTCGCGCGACACCAGGGACGCCTTCATGCCCTCGGTGCCCATGGACACGCCATCGCTCACCGAGACGGTGCCAAACTCCATCGGCGTGCCGCCGGCGGCGCGAATGCCCTGCTTGACAAACTCAGCCAGCCTGCGCTGGTTGATGTTGCAGGGCATCGTCTCGATCCAGGTGGTGGCGACGCCGATGATGGGCTGCGCGAGATCGTCATCCGTGAATCCCACGGCCTTGAGCATGGCGCGAGCAGCGGCACGGTCAGGACCGTCCGTCAGCGCGTGGCTGTGGCGCTTGCCGGGATCGGTGGGGCGGCTGTAGGGGAGCGGTCGGTCGGCGGCCATGGCGTCCTCGGGCGTCTGCGGATCAGCGGGGTGGCGTCAAGTATCGCCCGTGTTGCGCGTGTTGCGCCTCTGTCGCCTGCTGAGTCACAAGCGAATGAGATTCCGGGCGCGAGTGCGGCGGTCGCGCGTCGAACCGCGACTTCGACGCTCGAGCGGTGCGGGCGAGGTTGGCTGGTGAGTCAGGGGCGACTCAGGGAGCTGCTGCGCCGCTAGACGCCCTGTTGTGCATCTACCCAGCGCTCAACCACCTGCGCAAGCACCGGCAGCGGGATGGCGCCGTTGCAAAGCACCGCATCGTGGAAGCCGCGGATGTCGAACCGATCACCCAGCCGGGCGCGGGCGTTAGCCCGAAGCCGCAGCATCTCCATCTGGCCCGTCTTGTACGCGAGCGCTTGGCCCGGGATGGCGAGGTAGCGGTCCACCTCGTTGGCGATGTTGTTGGTTCCGAGAGCCGTGTGCGCCGTCATGAAGGCGATGGCCGCGTCCCGGGTCCAGCCCATCACGTGCAGCCCGGTGTCCACCACCAGCCGCGCGGCTCGCCAGGCGTCATACGAGGCAACGCCCATCCGGTCTAGATCGCCCGTGTACAGCCCCATGTCGCCGGACAGCCGCTCCGAATACAGCCCCCAGCCCTCGATGAACGCGGTGGGCCCAAGGTGGCGCCGGAATGCCGGGACGTCCTCGAGCTCGCCCGCGATGGCGATCTGCAGGTGGTGCCCGGGGATGGACTCGTGGAAGGCGAGGACCTCCGCCTCATACCGCGGCCGGGTGGCGGGCTCCGAGGTGTTCACGTAGTACTGGCCGGGGCGCGAGCCGTCCTCGGCGGGGCCGCGGTAGTACGCAATCGTGGTGTGCGCCTCTTCGTGCGCCGGGATGGTGACCACGACACAGGGCGCCTTTGGCAGACGGCCGAACCAGGCGGGGATGGCCGCACGAGCACGGGCCAGCGATGCCTCCGCCGTGACGAAGACGTCATCGCGGGACGCGAAGTGGAGCGAGGGTTCTGCGCGCAGGGCCGCTAGCGTGGCCGCCAGGCCACGCGTGCCGATGACGCGGGCGCCAAGGTCGGTGAGTTCGCCGTCGATCCGCTCGATCTCGGCGAGGCCGATCTGGTGGAACTCCTCGGGTGCCCGGTCCAGCGATGTGTGGTACCGGATGAGGCGGCGGTAGTCGTCCGCGCCGCCTGCGACATGGCCGATGCCGGGCCGCTCAGCCGAGCGCGCGCCGGGCCGAATGACGTTCGCCAGCGTCACATACAGCCGCGCAAAGGCGGGCCGGACCTCGTCGGCCACAGCGGCGGTCAGGTCAGCGCGGAAGCGCTCGCGCTCGGCCGTCGTCCAGCCATCGAGCGCGTCCAGCCCCGCGAGCGGCGCCAGCAGCGGCCAGTCGGCCACAGGTTCGGCCAGCAGGCCCTCCAGCATGCTGACGGCGTGATCCACGGTTGGCCGCGACGCCACAAGCCCATCGGCAAGCGACTCGCGCAGTCCCGCGGCGGCGGCATCGACATAGCGCGGCATGTCCCGCCAGCGCGCGAGCATCCGGCGCCCATCCTCGGGCGTGGCGAGGCGCTGGTAATCCGGCAGGCTCAGCAGCGACGTCGGCAGGCCGTCCATGTGGTCTACGTTCCAGTCGGCAAGGCTGCCCTCCAGCACGCCTATCGAGGCGGAAAGCGTCTCGCGGAGCGCCGCAAGCGTGACGCGGTCGGCCTCGACGGGTGCATCGGCCCCGCCCGCGTCCAGCGCGTCCAACTTTGCAAGGATCGCCGCGTAGGCGGTACGCGCGGTGGCTCGGCCAGCGGGCGTGGGATCGTCAAGCCGGTCGTCACGGCGCTGGTCGCCCACGTACGTGCCCAGCGTGGCGTTGTGCTCGAGGATTGCCTCCCAGGCCTCGGCGGCCAGGGCGTCGAGACGGCTCACGGTGCTGGTTGCTCCCTTTGGTCGCTCGCCTAGTGGATGCAGACGCCGGTGCTGACGGCCTTTGTACGGCCGATGGCCGGCGCCGCCACGCCCGCCACCGATGTGGGGGTCAGGGCGTAGCCCACCGTCGCATCGGTCTTGGACTGCGCGAAGACGAGGCCGCCGATGAACCCGGACGCCAGGACCAGCGGCCCGCCCGAGTCGCCCGGCTCAATCGCCGCACGCAGCTCCAGGATCACGCGGTCAACGCGGGTCTTGCCGTAGATGTCGCGGCCCGTTGCCGTGTAGGAGCCCGACACGCCGGCCGGCGTCACCACCATCGGCCCGCCGCCCGGAAAGCCGATGGACGCGGCCACCGTTCCGCGCGGGGGGTCGGCCGGCGCGAACGACAGCGCCGTCCCCACAAGTTTGGGCACGTACAGGACGGCGATATCGAGCTTCGGGTCAAACGCGACGGTCGTGGCCGAATAGGTCTTGTTGCCGAGGTTGACCTCGGTGACCGTTGCGCCGGCCACGACGTGGGCATTGGTGACCATGTAGTGCGCGGCGATGATGACGCCGGACCCTGTGACCTCCGCGGTGCACGCCTGGCTGACGATGCGCCCGGTGCTGGGGACGGCGGTCGCGGCGATCTTCTGCGCTTGCAGTTGGCTTGGCGTGTCAACCGGGGCGAGCGGGATTGGCTCAAGACCCACGAAAACCGCTGGGAGCCCCGAGCTGTCGAGGATGCCCGCAACCTGGCCGATGATGTCGGCCGCAGGCGGCAGGTAGCGGTCGAGATAGCGCAATGCGACCGACTGGCTGGCCGCGCGGCTGAAGGCGGGGATGGGTCCGCTTGCAAGCAGCCCGCCCGCAAGCCAGAGGATGAGCACCGCCTGGCCAGCACCGAGGAAGCCGCCGACGAGGCGGTCAGCGTTGTTGAGGACGGTATGCGCGACGGTGCCTGCTGCGGCCCTGCCGACGGCCGAGCCCAGCGCCTCTCCCAGCACCACCGAGCCGAGGATCACGCCAAGCACCACAAGCGCCCGCGGCAGCGGCTCAAGGCTGATGCTGACTTCCACCAGCCACGGCGCGATGTTGAGCGTGATCACCAGGCCCGCCACGGCACCCGCGATGCCGCCAATCTGCGGCAGGGCGCCCGTGCGGGTCCCGGCGATGATCGCGGCGATCAGAACAAACAGGGCGAGGAGGTCAAAGGGGCTGAGCGGCAGGTTCACGCCTCGAGTATGGGCGAGATCGAACGCCCGCGTGGTTGGGGCGCTTTGGGAACGGCTCTCGGGTCAGGCGAACCTAGCGCTTGACGTCTGCCTGAACGGCTGGAGCGTCGCCCGCGGCCGTGATCGTGTACACGCCGGGATCCACCTTGCCCAGGTCAACAACGGTGGCCTTGTACATGGCGATCTCGATGCAGGCCACGTTCTGGCCCTGGCTGCCCTCGGTGACGGTGAGCTTGAAGGTGTTCCCGTCGCGGGTGACGGTGACGCCGGCGAGCACCGAACACGGCTCTACGCCACTCCACCACGAGATGCGCACCGAGATGTCTGCGCCGTTGACGCCGGGCTCGAGTTTTGTGGCGTTGACAGCGTGGATGCCCTGCAGGCCGGCGACGGGGTTGACGATGGTGGGCTGCGGGTCCGGGACCTGACCCCCGCCACCGGGGTTGGGCGGGTTGGTGACCACGCCGCCGCCGGGATCGCCCGGGACGGAGCCGCCACCTGTGTTGCCGCCGCCGGACGTGCCGGAGCCCGATGTGCCGGAGCCGGAGCCGGTGCCGCTGTCACCCGGGCCACCCGGGACCGGACCGCCCGGATCGGTGCCCGGCGACGACGGGGCGCTGCCAATGGGGACGGGCGTCGGGTCGCCGACGCCGATTGGCGAAGTGGCGACAGGCGGCATCGCGCTCGGCGCGGCTGTTGCGGGCGCGACGGGCGCAGACCCTGAGCAAGCCGCCAGTGCGAGGGCCAGCGTGAGGCCGGCTGCAAAGCGCATCGTCGAGTTCGTCATGCCCGCCTGACGGCAGTTGGTTGCGCCGGGTTCCGCATCTCTGCTGCGCCCGCGTCAGCCTGTGGCCGCGAACCTCGTGTCCACGCGGGCAGGGTGCGCCGCCTCCCAGGCCGCGATGTCGGCGTCCTTGCCCATGACGTAGCCAACCTCGTCGGTTCCGGCGAGCAGCATCATCTTGGAGAACGGATCGATGTCGAAATCGATCGTGGATCCATCCGGCAGCAGGATGCCCTGCTCGTTGAGGTCCAGCCGCAGTTCGGCATCGGGATCGGCATCGGCCATCGCAAAGAGGGCCTTGTGCGTCTCCGGGTCCACCACGATGGGCAGGACGCCGTTCTTGAGCGCGTTGCTCTTGAAGATGTCCGCAAACGAGGTGGAGAGGATGGCCTGGATGCCCCACGAGCGGAGTGCCCAGGGCGCGTGCTCGCGCGAAGACCCGGTGCCGAAGTTGTCACCGACAAGCAGGATGCGGCGGCCGGCATTCTCCGGGCGGTCGATGATGAACGGCGGGTCCTTCTTGGAGCCGTCCTCGTTAAACCGGTAGTCGCGGAAGAGCGCGTCGGCCAGGCCTTCCTTGTCGGTGACCTTGAGGTACCGCGCGGGAACAATCTGGTCGGTGTCGAAGTTTTCGGCCGGCAGCGGGATGAGCTTGGAACTGAAGGAGCGAAAGCCCTCGGCCACGATCAATACCCTCCGCCAACGGTGACAAGGCTCTCGACGCCCGGCAGCGTGCGCGGGTCTGTGACGACGCCGCTGATTGCGGAGGCGGCCGCTGTGAGCGGCGAGGCCAGGAACGTGCGGCCGCCCTTGCCCTGGCGGCCCTCGAAGTTGCGGTTGGACGTGCTGATGGCGTACTGCCCGGGGGTCAGCTGATCCCCGTTCATGGCGATGCACATGGAGCAGCCGGCCTCGCGCCACTCGGCGCCTGCGGCGAGGAAGATCTTGTCAAGCCCCTCGCGCTCAGCCTGGAGCTTCACCGGCTGGCTGCCCGGGACAATCATCACGCGGGTGCCCTTGTGGACGCTGCGGCCCTTGAGCACGCTTGCCGCGAGACGCAGGTCGCTGATGCGGCTGTTGGTGCAGGAGCCGATAAACACCACGTCAACGGGCTGGCCGGCGATGGGCTGACCGGGCTGGAGCGCCATGTACTCAAGGGCCCGCTCAAGACCACGTCGCGCGGAGCCGTCTTCGGCGTCCTCGGGGCGAGGCACGCGGCCGCTCACGGCAATCCCCATGCCGGGGTTGTTGCCCCAGGTGACCATCGGCTCAAGCTCAGCCGCGTGCAGGACGATGCTCTTGTCAAACACGGCGCCGTCGTCCGTGGGCAGCGTGCGCCAGTAGGCAACCGCCTTGTCCCATGCTTCGCCTTGGGGGGCGTGCTTGCGGCCCTTGAGGTACGCAAACGTGGTCTCGTCCGGCGCGACGAGGCCGGCCCGGGCGCCGCCCTCGATGCTCATGTTGCAGACGGTCATCCGCTGCTCCATGTTGAGGCTCGTGATGCCCTCGCCACGGAACTCAAACACGTGACCGGTGCCGCCGCCGATGCCGATCCGGGCGATGAGCGCCAGGATGATGTCCTTGGCGCTGACGCCGGCGCCCAGACGCCCGTCCACGCGGACCTCGTA
>CAIXZV010000371.1 GCA_903924005.1 uncultured Chloroflexota bacterium
GGCGGCGGAATGACAGGAGCCGAGGTTGGCGCGGGGGTTGGCGCAGGGGCGCTCGGCGTGCTGCCGCCGCCGATGGTTCGCAGCGACGATGCGCAGGCGGCTACCGCGAAGGCCACAAGCCCAAGCACGCCCGCCTTGAGCACCGCGCGCCTGCGCACCCAACCGGCCGCCTTGTGCGCCTCGCCTCCCTCAGCCGCCGGTTGCGTCAAGCCAGATCCTCCAAGGTTGGTCCAAGCGGCAGCCGCCGTCATGCCTGAGGGTATGTCTCAGACATGTAGAGACCCCCTGCTTGCCAGCCCGCGCGGGCAGGGCCGGAAGTCCCAAGGTCCGGGCGCAGCGGCGCGAGCGTCCCTACTCCACCACCACCCGGTCCGATGCCCCGCGGCCAAACGTCTCGGGCGTGTACATCTCCTCCGCCTTGGGCGGCGGCACGTTGAAGACCCCGGGCGTTGTGGCGCGGGCGACATAACGGTAGTCGTACGTTCCCTCCCAAAGCAGGGACGTAAACGCCTCGACGCGCTCGTCGCGCAGGTTCTGGTGGTTGTACCAGCGGCCCAGCGAGAGCCACCAGTGGCCGAAGCCGCCGCCGAAGCCGCCGCCGGGTCCGCCGCCGGGTCCGCCGAGTCCGCTTACGCCAACCGTGGCGACCTTGGTGCCGGACGCGGCAGCCGACGACGCGGTCATCGCCAGCGACGTGTCGATCGCCTCAAAGCCCGCGGGCATCGGATCCACCAGCGCCACGTGGTAGCGCCGCGAGCGCGCCGTCATGGTGACCGTGACGCGGACACGGGCGCCGGCGCGGACATGCCACGTGCCGTCTGGGTCTCGGCGGACATCGGCCGGGTTGTCCAGCCCCTCGTAGGTGCGTCCCACCTCAAACCCGCGGTCAAGCGCGTCCAGCGCAAGACGCTCCGGCGCATAGCTCAGGCCCAGGCGGTAGTAGAGCCGGCCGGGACCGTCCTTGGCCAAGAGCAGCTCATGCTGGCCCCCGTCCGCGCGCAGGTTTGCCATTGGCACAAGCATGCGGCGCCGGTCCGTGGATCGGCCGCGGAACGCCTGCTCCCCCGCGAACCCCTCGCCAAGCCAGAGGCGCGCCACGAAGTCCGGTGTCACCCCCTCAAACCGCTCGAAGTACGTGCCCAGCGCCAGGAGCACAAACGCGTTCTCCTGGGTGTTGCCCCAGCGGCCCGCGGTTCGGTGCGCCATGAGCCCCGCAACCAGCTTTGGGATCAAGTCACTCTTGGGCTGGTCCGCGATAAGCGCCTCGAGCAGCACCGCATCGGCGCGACGGTTGGACGCCAGGAGCAGATGCGCGCCATCGCCGTAGCTCACGGTGAAGTTCGCCGCGCCCGGTGTCTCGGTGACGCTGTTGGCGAGGTGGCGGCGGATCTCGTCTCGGGCAGAACCCCCGTCCAGCACCGGCAGCAGCCAGCCCAGCGCCTCCATCGAGAGGCCCTTCGTGCCGTACTGGGCGAAGACCATCTGGGCCTTCTTGGGGTCCCGATCGTCAAGCCGCGCTCGAACGTCCAGCGCGTAGGCGCTGATGGTTGACCGTGCCTCGTCGGGATAGTGCGGGCGGAGGGCGTCCATGCGGAGCTCGATGTCGCGCAGGTACCCCAGCGCGTCGCTGCGCAGGGCCGCCGGGACGTCGAAGCCCTTCGCCTGCGCCCGCGCGGCCGCGTTGGCGACGTGGACCGTGAGGTACGGCCAACTCTCGTCGCCTCGGGTCCAGAAGCCAAAGCCGCCGTCCGCGTTCTGCATGGCGCGCAGCCGCTCGAGATCCTTGGCAACCGATGCCTCAAGCTCTGCCGGAGCCGGCAGCCCGTCTGCCGCAAACGCCGCCAGGACGTCTCGAAGCGCGGCGATCCCCAGAATGCGCGACGCGATCTGCTCCGCGCACTCGTACGGGTAGCGGACCAAGTACAGCACCGCGTCCGCAAGGGCGGCAACCGCCGTGGACGAGGTGGTGACCTCCAGACCCCCAAACGCGGCGACTGCCCCGTCCGGGGCGCGGACCTGCTGGGCCATGACGCCCTCGTCAAGCGTGCCGTGAACGGCGAAGGCCTCCGTGGTGGCGGGCGTCCAGACCGGGAGCGTCACCGTGGCCGCATCCGCGTCCGGCCCGGCCGCGGCGGCAACCTCAAAGCGCGCCTCCCCCACCCCATCGGCAGCCGCCGGGA
>CAIXZV010000372.1 GCA_903924005.1 uncultured Chloroflexota bacterium
AAACCCGTGCGCAACCCTTCAGCCAAAATCGCTGCCTCAATCCCCCGCCCGCGGCTCTTGACTTTCACCCCCAAGGTGATCACCCGCACGATGGCCGGCGTCTTCCAGCCCAGCAAATACGGCGCAGCGCGGAAGATGGCGGGAGTAAGCAACCGGCCCTGGAGCAGTTTGAAGGCCTCATTGTAATCGGGAGTGGCCAGGAGAAAACCGAGCGGCTCTTGGTCGTCTTCCACGACATACGCCAGACCTTCGTAAAGCAGCGGCTTGAGCCGTGCCCGACGGCCGCGGATCAGCGCCCGGAACTCGCGCAGCGTGAAGCGCGGGTCCAGCGGCTCCGGGCCAAGCTCGTCAAAGGGGTCATCGTCTGCGCTGTACAAGCCAATGCGGCCAAACTTGCGGATGTCGCGGAAGCGGACCTCGCGTCCGTCATCAAGGATCAGCGCGACGCGCTCGTACGGGTCATGCGGAACGGCGGCGGCAAGCACAAAGACCTGGCCGGTCATCTTGAGATGGATCGTCAGGAACGCGCCGCCGTTGAGGTCGATGACGATCAGCTTGCCGCGCCGGCCCACCGCGTCCACACGGTGACCCGTGACGCCCGCCGTGAAGACCTGCGGGTCGCCATCACGCAGCGTCCCGGGCCACGTCACGCGCGCAGCCACAATCACCGGGCCTCGGGCGCCGTTGGGCAGCAGGTGACGGCGCAGGTCGCGTACGACGGTCTCAACTTCGGGGAGTTCGGGCATGGCGCCCCTGACGATAGGACAGGTCGGGCGGCGCTGTGACGCGCGGCCCCGCGGAACGCCACGAACGCGCGCGGTCAGCCGGCATCGGGCACCATGGGGTTGCCCATGTTGCCCGTGCCTCCGCCCTTTCGCGCGCGCTCTGCCCGCCTCGCGGTCAGCGTCCTGTTCTTTGCGAACGGCGCGCTCGTGGCAAGCATTGTGCCGAGGCTTCCGGCCATCAAGGCCACGCTGGGTCTGTCCAACGCGGAGCTTGGCGCAGCCGTCGCCGCGATGCCGGTTGGCGGGCTGATTGCCGGGGGCCTCGTGGGCATGCTCATCGCCCGGTTTGGGAGCGGGCGCGCAGCCTGCTCCGGCGGCGTGTTGTACTGCGTGGCCCTCGCGGGGCTTGGCTTTGCCCCTTCGTGGCTTGCGCTCGCAGCGGTCTACTTCGTGATGGGCGTTTTCGACGCCGCCATGGACGCCTCCATGAACACACACGGCCTCGTGGTGCAGCGTGCGTACGGCCGCTCCATCCTGCAGGGCTTCCACGGCACGTGGAGCCTGGGCGGCATGGCGGCAGGTGCACTTGGTGCGGCGGCGGCCGGGATGGGCGTCCCCGTTGCGGCCCACCTCGCCGTCGTGGGACTGGTGCTCGCGCTGGCCATCCTGGCCACAAGCGGCCCCCTGATCCGCGCCAAAGCAGCCGATGCCCCAATCCCCGGCGGCGGTGCGCCTGGGCCAATCGAGCGGATCCACGCCAGGAACGCACCAAGGCTCATGCGGATCCTGCTGCCCGTCGCGATGCTTGGGGTGATGACCGCCATCGCGCAGGCCACGGCATCAACGTGGAGCGCGGTGTACCTGACGGAGTCCCTGGGGCTGTCTGCCGGCGTTGCCGCCATCGCGTTTGTCCTGTATGCCGCCAGCATGACCGCGGGCCGGCTGGTCAACGACCGGTTCGTGGACCGCCTTGGGGCAATCGCCATGGTTCGGATTGGGGCCCTGGCCGCGGCAGTGGGTCTGGCGCTGGCGATCGCCGCTGGTCCGCTCCACCTGCCCGCGCTTGCGTTCGTGGGCTTCGCGGCCATCGGTCTGGGCACCTCGCCGATGTTCCCAATCATGATCGCCGCCGCAGGAACCCGGCCGGGCATCCCCGCCGGATACGGCGTTGCGCTTGCCGCGTGGCTTGTCCGCATCGGCATGGTGATTTCGCCCGCGCTGATTGGCGTGGCGGCTGACTCCGCGGGCCTTGGCGCAGCCTTCGGGATCCCGCTTGTCATCGTGGTGGTGATGATCCCGCTCGCACCCGTGCTGGCCGGTGTGCGCTGGATACCCGCCCCGCCTCGGGAAATGCCTGCACCGGCCTGACCGCGCCCGCGGGACGTCCGGTCTCGGAAGATTCAGGCTGACAGCCACCCCGCAAGGCCATCACGCCGGCGCGGCACCACCCAGAGACCCGCCGTCAACACTGCCCACCCCGCGGCCAGCGGAGTGGCAGCGCCGGGCCGGCCGGGTGCGACCGCGGAGGCGAAGACGACGCCTGGCGCATAGCTCTGCCCCTTCGAGGCGAGGTACGTCTTCAGGGTCTCGGATACGGACTTGCCGAGTGTGCCAAGTGCGCCCGGCGTGTCGGTGTTCCACACGCCAAATGCAGGCTCGGTCTTGATGACGCTCGCTTGGCCCTCCGCGGTCCCGGCCTCGGCGGCCATGCGCCTGAGCAGGTCGTAGCCAGCCGCAGGCGAGCCCGTCTCAGCCGCGTACTCGCCAACGATGCCGTCGAGATAGCCGTTGTAGTTCCAGACCTCCATCGTTTCATTTGGCGTGCCCAAGTGGCGAGTGAACATGTCGGTCAGATAGAAACCGTCTTCCGGCGCCTGGGTCGTGTAGGAAGGGTCGAAGTCCACAACCTTGGCCACCGCGGGCGTCACACCCTGGTCGACGTTGAT
>CAIXZV010000373.1 GCA_903924005.1 uncultured Chloroflexota bacterium
ATGGGTTCCTCACAGGCTGCATCACGTTCTATGATGGCAAGGCTTACGCCCAGCAAACATGTTACTGAGTTTTTTGGATTTTATGATGGTACTTTCGGAAAGGCCGTCCGACAGCATTGTTCGCCCGGACCATGCATCCTTATGGAGTGCGTCCCCAGCCCGTTCCTACCCGCATGACCGCCGGCAGGCTCCTGAGCGCTGTCCTGGCTGAGCCCGATCTCCGGCGCATCCAGGTGGCCTCGGCCATCTCAACCACCGCGCGCTGGTCATATCTGGTTGCGCTGTTTGTCCTCGCCTATCGGCTAGAGGGCACCCTTGGGCTGGCTGTCCTTGCGGCGGTGCGAACGCTGCCCACCATCGTCGCGGTCCCGCTGGCAGGCGCCGCAGGGTCCCGTGTTCCGGGACGCACGCTCCTCACCCTTGCGTACGTTGGCCGCGGGGTTGCCATCGGGGTTGCGGCGCTGGGCGGCGCTGCAGGCCTCACGATCGTTGTGCTGGCGGCCGCGGGTGTGGACGCGGTCCTCGGCACGCTGCGCCGACCCGTCCAGGCATCCCTGCTCCCGCTCATCACGCGCTCCCCAGGCGATCTCGTGGCCGCCAACATCGGCACGACCACCGGGGAGGGCCTCGCCGGGTTTGTCGGCCCGCTTGCGGGCGCCGCGATCCTGGGCTTTGGCGGCCCGGTTGCGGTGCTGGGGGTGAGCGCCGTGGGCTTCCTCGCGGCTGCGGTACTGGTTGCGCGTCTGACGGTGGAGGGAGGCCACACAGGTGCGGCCACCGCGTCCACGATGCGATCGCTCCGCGACGGCGCCAACGCCCTCATCCGCGGCCCCATCCCGCGACTCGTCGCCATCGGCTTCCTGATCCAATGCCTCGTCCAGGGCGCGCTCAACGTCCTGCTCGTGCCGGCCGCCACCGGGGTGCTGGGTCTCGGCGAGCCCGGTGTCGGCCACCTCTACGCGGCGATCGGTCTCGGCGGGCTTGTCGGCGCCATCGTGGCGGTTGTTGCCATCGGCCCGGGTCGCCTCGGCCAAGCGTTCCTTGCGGGCCTTGCCCTCTGGGGCGTGCCGCTCATCGTCTTGGGTCTGGTGGCCACGGCGCCAATTGCGGCCGCCATGCTTGCCGTGGTTGGCGTCGCCAACGCCGTCCTTGACGTTGCCGGATACAGCCTGCTTCAGCGGACGCTGCCAACGTCGTCTCGGGCCGCAGGCATGGCGCTCTTCGAAGGCGCATCCGAGGCCGCCCTGGGCATCGGTGGCGTGATCGCTCCGCTCGCGCTCACCGGTCTGGCTGTACAGGGCTCGTTTCTTGCAGCCGGCGCCGTGCTGGTGGTGACGGCCGCAGTCATCGCGCCGCTGCTGCTGCGCCACAACCGCACGCTCGCGGGCCGGACCGCCACCGTGGAAACCCTGCGCCGCCTGCCGCTCTTCTCCCCGCTGCGGCTGGCCGTGGTGGAGGAATTGGCCGCCGGCGCCCGAGTCCGCCGCTACCCGCCGCATGCGGTCCTCATGCGCGAGGGCGATCTGGGCGACCTGTTCCACGTGATCACCTCGGGCACCGTGGACGTGACCATCGGCGGCAACCGTGTTGCTGTCCTTGGCCCGGGCGACGGCGTCGGCGAGATCGCGCTGCTCAACAACAGCGTCCGCACGGCGACGGTCATCGCGCTCGAGCCGGTCATGACGCTCGCGATTGACGGCTCGGCATTCACGGCCGCCGTCGCCAGCCAGCCCGGCAGCCTTGCTGCGGCTGCGGTCATGGCCGAGACCCGCCTCGACGAGCAGGTGGGTCTGCTTGACCAGTTGGGCGTGGACGCATACCGGGAGGGCCGCTGGGACGACGCGGTTGCCCTCTACACGCGTTCGCGCCTGTCGCGCACGGGGGAGGGGAAGATCACGCAAGCCGCCCTCCTTGCGGACTGGGCTGCGTCCATCCAGGCAGATCAGGGCCATCTGGCAGAAGCCGAGGCGCTGCTCCGCGAGGCGCTCGCCCAGCTTGCCGACGCGGACTACGAGCTGGGTGTCGCGCTGGTCACCGCCAGCCTCGGCACGGTTGCGGCTCGGGCCGGCCGATACGCAGAGGGCATGGTTTCGCTGCGCGACGCTGAGGAGCGCCTGACGCGCATGGGGGCTGCCGACCGGCTTGACGGCGTGCAGGCCAGGATGGCCGAGTGCCTGATGCTTGCGGGCTTCCCGCGCCAAGCCGAGGAACGCGCGCGCGATGTGCTGCCCCGGGTCCGGCGCCGCGCCGATCGCCAGCCGCTCCGCGCCGCGCTGGAGCGCACGCTGGGTTGGTGCGCGCTGCTTGGCGACAACCCGGCCACGGCGCGTGCCCGGTTTGACATGAGCCTTCGAACGGCGCGGACCGCCCGCGCGGATTACGAGTTCGCCCTGACGCTTCGAGCGGGCCTCGCGTTGCCCCCGGAATTCGGTGGAGACCGGGACGCTGCTGCGGCGGAATCGTCGGCCATTCTCTCGCGGCTGGGCGTCGAGAGCGTGACTGAGCCCGCGAAGGTTGCGATCCCAGCATGACGGGCGACGCGCAGCCGCGCGACGCCGGCCCGCAGGTCTGCCCGCGATGCGGCATCGGGACCCTGCTGGGGTTCCGCCTGTGCGGCCACTGCGGCGCTGAGCTCCGCCCCGAACTCTCGCGTGAGCTCCGCCGCCACGTCACGGTCTACTTCTCGGATCTTGCAGGCTCTACAAAGCTTGGCGAGCGGCTGGACTCGGAAGCGCTCTACGAGGTGCTGTCTCGGTACTTCGAGGTGATGCGCGCGCCGATTGAGCGTCACGGCGGCACCATCGAGAAGCTCATCGGCGATGCCATCGTGGCGGTGTTTGGCCTGCCGGTGCTGCACGACGACGATCCGCTGCGCGCGCTGAGCGCAGCCGTTGAGTGCCAAGCCGCGCTTGCGACGCTCAATGAAGATCTCGACCGCATCTACGGGGTGCGCCTGGTCAACCGAACCGGCATTGCCACCGGCGATGTGGTGGTTGGGCTGCCCGGGCCGGGCGAGCACGTGCTCACCGGCGATGTGCTGCGCATCGCTGCGGAGCTGGAGGCGGCTGCCCCATCCATGGGCATCGTTGTGGACCACGTGACGGTCCGCGCCGCAGGTCCGGCTGCCATCGCCGCGGTGCGGCCCGCCGTGGAGCAGCCGGGCGCCCACGGCAAGGCCAACCTGTCAGAGGCCTGGGAGGTTGCCCAGCCTGCCGTGCTTGCCGGTTTGGCTTTGTCGCCAAGCCCAGGCGCCGGCCCTAGCGCCCCGTTTGCGTCTCCGGGCAGCGCTGAACAGGTCTGCTCCAACTGCGGGGAGGGCAATCCGCCCGAGTTTGCCGTGTGCGGCACGTGCGGCGCACACCTCCTCGAGGAGCAAGCCGTCACCGAATCGCGCAAGACCGTCACGATCGTGTTTGCCGATTTGCGTCCGACCGCCTTTGACGGCGAGCCGCTCCCGGCCGACCGCGTCCGCGAGGTGGTCAGCCGCGGCTTCAACGCCGCGCGCGCCGTCGTTGAGCGTCATGGCGGCCGTGCCGAGAAGTTCATCGGCGACGCCCTGGTGGCGGTCTTTGGCCTGCCGGTCCTTCACGAGGACGACGCCCTTCGCGCCGTTCGCGCCGCCCTCGATATCCACGCAGAAGTGGCGGTGCTCAACGTCGCCCTGCGCGCGGAAGGCGTCGTGGTGACGGCCCGCATCGGGGTCAACACGGGCGTCGCGGTGTCCGGGCATGCCACCAAGGGCCTCCATCTGGTCACCGGCGATGCGGTGAACACGGCGGCGCGCCTTGAGCAGGCGGCGCCTGACGGCGGCGTCTTCCTTGGCGACACCACCTACCAGCTCGTCCGTGATGCGGTTGACGTGGGCGAGGTGGAGCCGCTCCGCGTGAAGGGCAAGGCCGAACCCGTCCTCGCCCACCCGCTGCGCGCCGTGACCGCTCGGGAGGGACGCAGACGCCGGCACAGCGCGCCGCTGGAGGGTCGGGCGGCGGAACTGGCCCAACTGCGTGCCGTCCTCGCCGACGTGGTGATCAGCAGCGCCCCCGACCTCGTCACCATCGTCGGCGATGCTGGCATCGGGAAGTCACGCCTCGTCCGCGAGTTTGAGGCGCAGGTGGGTCGCGGCGTCCAGGTCCTGCGCGGCCGCTGCCCCGCGTACGGCGGCACAACGTTTGCGCCTGTCGTGGAGATGATTCGCTTCGTCGCGCACATCCGCGATGACGACACGCCCGAGCGCGCACGTGAGCGTCTTGACGCCATCGTCCCAGATGCGCGGATTGCGGATCGGCTCGCCGTGATCGCGGGTCTTGCTGACACGGTCTACCCGCTTGCGGAGCTCTTCTGGGGTGTTCGGCGCCTGGTGGAGGTGCTGGCGGACTGGGGCCCACTCCTGCTGGTGGTGGACGGGCTGCAGTGGGCGGAGCCTGCGCTTCTTGACCTGCTGGAACACCTTGTCACGGCAACCGCGGAGATCCCGATGCTCCTGGTGGGCCTCGCGCGCAACGAGCTGCTCGAGAGCAACCCGGAGTGGGCGCCCGGGAGCGGCCGACGCATCGCGCTGGCGCCACTGGATGACCAGGCATCAGCCCGGATCGTGGACGAGCTGCTCGACGGCGCCGCGGACCTTGGGCCGCTCCGCGAGCGGATCATCGCCTCTGGCCACGGCAACCCGCTGTTTCTGGAGCAGCTGGTCACGATGCTCCAAGAGAGCGGGTCGCTGCGTCAGGAGGCAGGACGCTGGGTGCCCGCGGAGGCTGGCACGGAACTCGCCCTGCCTCCGTCCATCGGCGCTCTGCTGGCCGCCCGTGTCGACGCGCTGCCGCGCGATGAGCGCGCCATCGTGGAGCGCGCGGCGGAGGCGGGCTACGCGTTTGAGCGCGTGGCCGTGGTTGCGCTGAGCGAGGCTGTGCAGCGGGATGCGGTGGAGCCCGGACTGCTGGCGCTGGCCAACCGCGGCCTCATCCGGCCCGATCCGGACCTGCCGCCCGACACCGGCGCCTACCGCTTCCACAACCAGCTGATCCGGGACGCCGCCTACCAGGGGCTGCTCAAGCGCGCGCGCGTGTCGCTCCACGAGCGCTACGTGGCGTGGTCCGATGTGGCTGCCAACGAACGGGGCCGCCGTCGCGAGTTTGACGAGGTCTTGGGCTACCACCTTGAGCAGGCCTACCGATACCGGCTTGAGTTTGGACCGCCAGACGCGGCCGCCGTTGTGGTGGGCCGGGACGGGGCGCGGCGTCTTGCCACGGGCGGGAAGCGCTCCTTCCGACGGGGCGACATGACCGGGGCCGCCGGGCTGCTTGGCCGGGCCACGGCGCTGCTTGCGGATCGGGATCCGGACCGTCTTGTGCTCCTGCCCGAGCTGGCGGAGGCAAACCTTGAGTCCGGCGAGTTTGACCGCTGCGACGCGGTGCTCGTCGATGCGCTTGCCGCGGCAGCGTCGGCAGGCGACGAGGGCCTGGCCGCGCATGCAAGCCTTGTCGGGGTGCTGCTGCGGTTCTACCAGGGGACCGATGGCGAGGGCTGGAGCGGGCGGGCGACGGCTGCCGCGCAGCAGGCAATCGAGGTGTTTGACCGGCGGGGCGACGAGGCGGGCCTCACCCGCGCATGGCGCGTCCTGTTTGGCGTCAACGGCACTGCGTGCAGGTATGGCGCCGCCGCCCAGGCTGCGACGCAGATCCTTGACCACGCCGCTCGCGCCGGCGATCCGCGCCAGGAGTCCCGCGGCGCCAGCGCCTACGCGCAGGCCTCGCTGTTTGGCCCGACACCTGTGCCCGAGGCGCTTGCCCGCTGCCGATCGATCCTGCGTCGCGTGGAGGGCGATCGTCGCACCGAGGCACTCGTCCTGCTCGCGATCTCCGAGCTTGAGGGGATGTCGGGCGCATTTGCGGACGCGCGCGCCCACTACGCCACCGCCCGCACGATGCTGCTGGAGCTTGGCGCGAGCGTCTACGCCGCATCAACATCGCAGACCGCGTGGCGCGTGGAGCTGCTGGCCGGCGCCCCCGATGAGGCTGAGCGGCTGCTGCGCGCTGACCACGAGGCGCTTGACGCGATGGGGGAGCGCTACCTGCTCTCGTCGCTGTCGGTGTTCCTGGGCCGGGTGCTGCTGGAGCTGGGCCGGGTGGACGACGCGGGTGCGATGGCGGCGCGGGCCCGCGAACTTGCCGATGCCGATGACGTTGAGGCGCAGGCGCTGTGGCGAACGCTTGAGGCGCAGGTGGAGGCGCGACGAGGCGCAGGCGCTGCCGCCGTGCGGTTGGCGCGCGAGGCCCTGGTGGTCCTTGAGCCCGCCGACGCGCCGATCCTTCGGGCCGACGCCCTAGCGGCGCTTGCCGACGTGCTGGCCCTCACGGGCGCGGACGCAGGCGAGATTCGCCAGACGGTGGACGCCGCGCTGGCGATCTACGAGGCAAAGGGCGCCACGGCCGCTGCTGCACACGTTCGCCGCAGGATCGCCGCCTAGGTTGCTAGAAGCCCTTGATTGACCCGTTGCTGGGCGACTCGAGGATCGCGGTCCAGTTGCCGGCCTCGTCGTGGGTCAGCGAGACCCAGCAGAGCGCGGTGATCTGCGTTCCGCACTTGTACTGGTGGCGGAACTTGATCTGCTCGTACGCGTTGGGGTCGGCCGGGTAGCCGTCCAGGAAGTGGATGACGCCCTTGGGGCGTGCATCGTCGTGATCCCCGTCCTCATCGGGCGGGAGCAGGTTGGCCGACCAGGTGATTGTCCAGGTGAGGCCACCCGGGATGGGGTTGCCGCCGTCAACATGCGCCACGGACAGCTGGCCGAAGCACGTGACCGTGGTGAGGCACTGGTCAGAGTCAACGTTGCCGACGCTGGCGAAGACGCCCTTGGGAAACAAGGTGCCGGTGCTGAGGCTGGTGGACTGCCCGGTGGACGGGCCGCCGGACCCGCCGGTGCCGCCCGGGGCGCACAGCGGGTTCACGTTGAGGTTCGACAGCGAGAGCGGCTTACCGCCCGGTACGTAGGTGCTGACGCCGCTGCAGGTAGGCTGCCCCACGGTGAGCTTGCTGTACGTCAGGAACTGGTCGTAGTCGCCGTCGTCGTACGGCTCGAAGAAGCGCACCGAGAACCAGGGCTGGAAGGTGCCGGGCGTGGTGGTGGCCACGACAATCCGCAGGGTGACGGACGCCCCGGCGGGGACGGTGCCGATGGTGCAGGCGAGACCGTCATAGAGGTCCGCGCCAAGACCGGGCGTTGCGGAGAGGGCGCAGTCAACCGGCAGAGAGGCCGCGTTGTCGAGAATCTCAACCGCCTGGTAGTTGAGGCCCGCCGGCAGGCTCGGAATGCAGTTGCCGGTCTTCCAGACGCAGAGGGCGTGGTCGCCTGGCACAGGGTTTGCGGGCTTGGCGGGGATGGACTTGCGCGGCACCCGAGTCGGCGCCTTCGTGCCGCCCTTGACCACAAGGTTGGTCAGCTGGTTGTTCGTGATGTTCTTGACGACGATGTCCGTGACCGTGGAGCCGCCCGCGGTGACCGGGGAGAAGCTGTTCTGCCCGGCGATCGTGCGTGTGGCGCTCTTGTAGCCGCCGCCGGTGCCGTACGGGTAGGCAAACGGCCAGCCGTCAGGCGAGGGACAGGCGGTAACACCGCCGGGGCACTGGGCTGATCCGAAGTAGACGTCACCCTTGATAGCCGCCGCGGTGACGGGGATGGCCCCCACCGCCGAAAGCGTGAACACGCCAATGAGGATGGCCGCCAAGCGGACGCGAAGACGATGCACGTGGTACTCCTGCCCTTGTCTGCCGCGTCGCTGCCGGCGCCACGGTCGGGCTCCCTCCCGAGGTGCGAATAGTACCTTTGGCCCATCAAGAGTCAACTAATGGCCCCCAGCGAGTGGTGCGCCGACGCGCCGCCATCACCAAGCCTTGACGCCCCGTTCGGCGCTGCCTGGCCCCCGCCCTTGACGCCCCGTTCGGCGCTGCCTGGCCCCCGCCCGGCCCTTGCCGCCTGCCTGGCCCCCGCCCGAGGCGCCCCGTTTGGCGCTGCCTGGCCCCCGCCCGGCCCTTGCCGCCTGGCGTATTCGCTGCATGACTTCCCGCAGGCGATCGCTGGCGTTTCGGCCATGGGGCCGCCGCGCGCCGCCACTCACCGGCGACGTTGCGTACCGTCCGACGCACTCCATGCATACATCGGGGCGCAAGACGAGGGCGCACCGGCGGTCCGCATCCGCAGCGGGGCCTTGGGGCGCGCTCTCAGACCCTTAGGCGGCCGCTTGGCCTGTAGCCAGTCATGGGCTGCATGTGCCGGGCGTCAGG
>CAIXZV010000374.1 GCA_903924005.1 uncultured Chloroflexota bacterium
CCGGGTTCATGGCCGCCCAGCGGTGCTTGAGCGACGTGAGCGCAATGCCCTGGATCCGCCGCTCGTGGACGATGGGGAAGAGCTTGTTCTGCAGGTCTGGCCGGCAGCGGTTGATCTCGTCAAGGAAGACCGCCTCTGCTTCCCAGATGGTTGCGGGCGTCTTGAGCCAGTCCAGGCCGCCCTTGCCGTCCGGGACCGGATAGCCTACGAGGTCGTCATACGAGAGCAGGCTGGCGTTGTAGTGGCGCCAGCGCAGCCCGAGTGCCTCCGCCACACGCGTGAGCAGCAGGCTCTTGCCCGTGCCGTGCGGGCCCACGAGAAGCATGGGCAGTTCGGCCGCAACCGCGGCAACCACCACCGGCTCCAGGCTGTCGAAGCCGACAAGCCCCAGGCCGTCCAGCAGCCCCCGCCCGTTGCTTTGCGACCGAGTTGTTCCCATTGCACGTTCTCCCATCCATGCCTGGGTTTCGCACCGTGCTCTCGGCGTGCGGCCGGGTCCGGTTGCGGCGCCTTCAGTGGGCCAGGACCCTCAGGCGACTCTTGATGGGAACCCAAAGCGGGTGTGGAGCGTGCACATGGCATCACGACACGGCCAGCCGGTTTGGGACCCTATTGCCACATCGGTCACAGCATTGGCACCTGTCCGGCCCAGGGGAGGCCCGGATGGTTGTCGCGCCTTCGCAGAGCTGTATCTCTCCGGCGCTCTCGATGTGTGCCGCTCTCGCGACTGCTTGAATCCTAGTCCCTGCGGATTTGCGCGGTCAAGGGGCTGGCGGGGACGCTGTGACAGACAGCTGTCACAGGCGTTTGCGATAGTTGCTCTTGGCGGCCAGACAAGAGAGCAAGGAGGGGTGCGGATGACAGACGCGGTGCACACGGGACCGGACAGGCCGGTCCTGGTCTACTACTCGGAGGACTACGTCCTTTCGGAGTACGGCTTCGATACCACCCGCAAGGCCGGATGGATCGCATCGGACCTGGATGCAGCGCCAATCCCCGGGATCATCCTGCAGGCGCCAGACCCGCTGACGGTGGCGCAGCTTGGGTGGGTGCACGATCCCGCATACGTGGATGCGGTGCGAACAGGGGAGCCGGCGGACGTGGCGGAGTCAAACGGCTTCACGTGGGATCCGGGTCTGTTCCGGATGGTGTGTTCCAGCAACGGCGGCGCAGTTGCCGCGGCCCGGCGGGCGCTGGCCACCAAGGGGGTGGCGGGGTCGCTGTCATCGGGTCTGCATCACGCGCGCAAGCGTGGCGGCGCCGGGTTCTGCACGTTCAACGGGCTGGCGCTTGCGGCGCGGGCTGCCATTGATGACGGCGCGCGCAAGATCCTGGTGATTGATCTGGACGCGCACTGCGGCGGAGGGACGGCGGAGTTGCTGGCCGGTGATGACCGCATTGCCTCTGTGGACATCGCGGTCAACTCCTTTGACATCTACGTGACGCCTGCGGGGTTCACGCTGGATCTCGTGACGGACGCGGATGACTACCTGCCCACGCTGCGGCGCAGGCTTGATGCGCTGGACCCTGCGGCGTTTGATCTGGTGCTCTACAACGCGGGGATGGACCCGTATGAGAAGTGCCAGATCGGGGGGCTGCGGGGGATGACGCACGCGGTGCTCGCGGAGCGGGAGGAAGCCGTGTTCGCCTGGTGCCAGACCGGCGGACTCCCGGTGGCCTTCGTGTTGGCGGGCGGCTACACCAACTCTGGATTTGCGCAAGAGGAGCTGGTGGCCCTCCATCGGCTCACCATCAGCGCGGCGGCAGCGCACGCCTCGCGGGCATCAGCGTGAGCGAGCGCAGGGTTGTCCTCGGCGATGAGCGGGGGAAAGGGGTCCTCCGGAGCGAGTCCGCGCGGCGCACGGCCGATGGTGGCGTGGTGACCCAGGGCTAAGACCTCGGGTCCGGCGTCGGGGGGGCGTTTGGCGCGGGCAACACCGAGTACGAGTGGTGGCGCACAGAGCGCTCGCGGACATGCACGCCGCCGTGGCAGCCCTTGGGGGCCAGGCGGGCGAGCCGCCACCGCGTGCCCGTGCCCCTGCCCCTGCCCCGCGTGCCCTGCCTGCGCCCGTGCCCCTGCCCCTGCCCCTGCCGGAGTATCACCGCTCGTGATAATTGCCAGCGCTTCAGGAGGTCGAGCTGCCCGCGGGCGGTACGGCGGGGCGTGGGGACGCACTAACCGCGCGGATTATCACCGCTCGTGATGCGGGGGCCCGTGTAGGGCGGGTTCCGCCGGGTAGACCCGGCAGCTGAGGACGCGAAGAGGCGGCGCGGGCACAAACTAGCTGCCAAATATCACGAGCGGTGATGAGGCGACCGAGCGGTGATGAGGCGACAGACGCGGCGACAGACGCGGCGGTCCCCAGACCCGCTTGAGACGAAGAGCGGCCAATCCGCAGCAGCCTCTGCCGCGAATGCTGGCTGACGTGTCTGCATCCCCCAGGCGCGTCAATGACCCGAGTCCATCCGGAGGCGTCCCACACATGTCATCCCCCGCGGTCCTCGCTGAGGGCCTCGTCAAATCGTATGGAGAGGTGCGCGCACTTGCGGGCATCAACCTAGAGGTTGCCGAGGGTTCGCTCCTTGGCGTTCTTGGCCCAAACGGCGCCGGCAAGACCACAGCCGTGCGGATCCTCTCAACGCTGCTGCTGCCAGACGCTGGTCACGCGTCCGTGGCGGGCCACGACGTTGTCAAGGACCCCGACGCCGTCCGCGCATCGATTGGCCTCACCGGCCAGTACGCCGCGGTAGACGAGAACCTCACCGGCCGCGAGAACCTGGAGCTGGTTGGCCGCCTGCTCCACATCGGCCGCAAGGAGGCGCGCATCCGCGCTGACGAGCTCCTGGCAGCCTTCGGCCTGACCGACGCCGGTGGCCGGCCCGCCCGCACCTACTCGGGTGGCATGCGCCGCCGCCTGGACTTGGCCGCCTCGCTGGTTGGCCGCCCGTGCGTGCTGTTCCTTGACGAGCCCACCACCGGGCTTGACCCCGCATCGCGCATCGCGCTGTGGGAGGTGGTGGAGCAGCTCCGCCGTGACGGGACCACCATCTTGCTCACCACGCAGTACCTCGAAGAGGCGGACCGCCTCGCGGACCGCATCGCCGTGATTGACGGCGGCCGCGTGATTGCCGAGGGCACCTCAACCGAGCTCAAGGACCGCCTGGGCGAGGACGTGGTGGACCTGCGGGTTGCGGACGCCGCCCGCACCGCTGAAGCCGTTGAGATCCTGCGCGACCTCGCCGCCACGACGCCACGCGCTGAGAACGCCGCTGGCCGCATCTCCCTTCCGGTTCACCACGGAGCGGGGATCTTGGCAGAGGTTGTCCGGCGCATCGACAGCGCCGGCATCGAGGTGGCGGAGCTCTCGCTTCACCGCCCCAGCCTTGACGACGTCTTCCTCTCGCTCACCGGCCGTGACACCACGGCCGTTGCCGCCGCCCAGCCCGCCGCGCGCCGCCGCTTTGGCCGCCGCAGCGCAAACCCGGAGACCGCAGCATGACCGCCACCCTCGCCACACGCTCGGCGCGGACGCCGTCTCTCCGGCGGACACCCGCCTGGATCATCACGGACTCGGTGACCATCGCCTGGCGGAACATGCTGGCCGTGGTCCGCAACCCGCAGCTGCTCGTGATCGACACGATCACGCCCGTCATGTTCGTGCTGCTGTTTGCGTTTGTCTTCGGCGGCGCCATCCAGACGCCCGGCATTGACTACGTCACGTTCCTGATGCCCGGGATCTTTGTGCAGACCGTGGTCTTCGGCGGCACCAACACGGCCGTGGGGATTGCGGAGGACCTCCAGAAGGGCGTCATCGACCGCTTCCGGACCCTGCCGATGGCGCCGTCCGCCGTGCTGATTGGCCGCACATTTGCAGATCTGCTGCGCAACATCTACGTCGTCATCGTGATGACCGTTGTGGGTCTGCTCATCGGCTTCCGCCCCACGGGCACGCCGCTGGAGTTTGTGCTGGCCCTCGTGCTGGTTGCCGGGTTTGGCTATGCGATGAGCTGGCTCTCGGCCAACATCGGCCTGCGCGCCAAGACGGCTGCCGCCGCCCAGGGCGCCATCTTCATCCCGGTCTTCCCGCTCACCTTTGCCTCGTCGGCCTTTGTACCGGTGGAGACGATGCCGTCCTGGCTCAAGCCCATCGCGGAGGCCAACCCGGTGACGCTGGTGGTGAACGCGTCGCGCGGCCTGTTCCTGGGCACCGCGGACACAGGCACGGTGCTTGCTGCCGCAGCGTGGATTGTGGGGATCGTGGCAGTGTTTGCGCCCATGGCGATCCGCTCGTACCGACGCCCGCGCTAGCCACCAGTCGTTCCTCAATACCACCCGGGAGAGTGCTAACCGCGTTCTCCCGGGTGTCGGCGCGCCCGGCGCACGTGAGGTGCCTCGAACCGGCTCGCAATGCTCCCGTGGGTGGTATTGAGGCCCCGGATCGCTCCAGGAACGGGCTGGCAGGTAAGGGCGGCGCCGTAGCACCACCCGGCGTGGTGTTACGGCCCGGGTGCTCGTCTGGGCGCTAGCGGCGGCGCGCCACCACCTCCACGATGTGGATGTGGTGCGGGTCGCCCAGCGCCATCGTGCCGTCCTCTTCGCGCTCGTCCCAGGACTCGATCTCGAATCCGGCAAGCCAGCTGCGGATCTCGTCCGGTGACGGACACGTGTAGGCCGGATCTGCGGCCGCCTCGTCGCGGTCCCCGTACAGGAGGCCGCAGAACCGGCCACCCGCGTTGAGCGCGGATGCGATCTGCGCGAATGTGCGGGCGTAGGCCGCGGCATCAAGGAACTGGAAGCTGACGCTGGCGTTGATCAGGTCGCACGGCGGCAGGATGAAGCTGCCGATGTCGGCGACGAGCGTGGCCAGCCGCGGCCGGTCTTCGGGCGCCGTGGCAGCGCGGAGCGCATCGATGGCGTCGTGTTCCGTGTCGATGGCCAGCACACGCCAGCCGTTGCGCAGCAGCTCGCGCGCGTCTCGGCCGGCCCCGCAGCCGAGATCCACCGCGAGGCGCGGCTCGCCCGCTCCGTCCAGTCCGGGCACGCCGTCCTCGGCCGCAAAGAGCGCGATGGCCTCGGTCACGGTGTGCCACGCCGGGCGATCCACGGTCACCGCGTAGTAGTCGGGCCAGGAGGGCTTGCTGGACATGGCGGCTACCCCACGCTCACGCCGATGAGACGACCCACCGCAAACGTGACCCCAGCCGCGGCGATGCCCACGACAACCTGGCGCGCACCTGCGAACAGGAAGCTTCGACCGGTTAGGAGGCTGACCGCACCACCAACGGCGAACATGGCCGCGAGCGCCAGCCCGATGCTGGTCGCGAAGACCGCGGTGCCGCCACCGAAGAGGAACGGCGCCACCGGGACCACCGCGCCAACAGCGAATGCGAGGAAGGAGCCCAGCGCTGCCTTCCAGGGGTTGCCCAGCTCGTCCGGGTTGAGACCCAGCTCTTCGCGGACCAGCGTGTCGAGCGCGTGCTCCGGGTCCTGGAACAGCCGATGGGCGACGGCCTTGGCTTCCTCGGGTGTGAACCCCTTGCGCCGATAGATACGCGCGAGCTCCGCCTCCTCCTCGTCGGGAACGGCCTTGAGCTCCTCGCGCTCCAGGGCGATCTGGCGCTCAAACAGCTCGCGCTGGCTGGTCATCGAGATGTACTCGCCCACGGCCATGCTGAACGAGCCTGCAAGGAGCCCGCTGATGCCAGCGAGCAGGATGAACTTTGGGTCGCCCGAGGCCGCGCCTGCGACACCCATGACAAGCGACGTGTTGGACACGAGCCCGTCCGACACGCCGAAGATGACCGCCCGCAGCGTGCCGGACTGGCCTGCCTTGTGCCAGGACTCCACCTTGTCAACCGCGTGGTCCTGGTCCAGACCAGCCTCGGCCGCGTGGACGTCGCGGACCCGGTTGCCGTCGAGTGCCTTCCAGATTTCGGCGTGCTCGCGTTCATCGGCGGCGATGGCCTCTACCTCCGGCGTAGGCTCTTGACCGCCGTATTCGGCTTCCTCGTCGCCCTCAAGCGCCTTCACAAGATCCGAGACGGCGTGGGTGCCGAGGAGCCGGGCAAGCACGATGATGAAGCGCACGCGCAGCCTTGGCCCGCCCGCGGCCGGGACGTTGACGCCGAGCGCCCGGAGCTTGTCCGCCCAGATCTCGGCATGGCGGCGCTCGTTGCCGGCGATGCGGTGGAACGCCTCAGCCCGCCGAGAGTCCTTCTCAATGGCGGCGAGGGCGTCATAGAGCGCGATGGCGTCGCGTTCGAGCTTCAGGTTTGCGAGGCTGCGGCGGGTGTCATCAATGGGCATTGGCTGATTCTGCCCCAACTTGTGCAAGGTCAGCGGAAGTCCCGCATCTTCTCGCCCAGTCTGACCGCGAACGCCAGCAGATCGCCCTCCGCCAGTGTGGCTGAACTCCGGTCAAGGATCAGGAACTTGTCTGTCCCCAACAGGAAGTAGATCGACACCAGGTGGCCGTCCTCGGCCCGGACGATCCAGTTGTCCATCGGGATCGACGGGTCGTTGGTGACGGCCCGGCCCAGCGCCAGCAGGCCGGTCTTCTGATCGGCAACGTTGAGGAAGCCAAGGTTCAGCATCAGGTAGTCGTCCTTGCCGCCTTGGGCTTTGGTGGTCAGGTAGTAGTCGCACTCGGTGGCGGCTGCCACGTCTGACTTCGCGACCCTGACAAAGGTCTTGCGCGTCAGCCCTTCCATGAACGTCTTTGTGAACTGGCCGCAGAGGTCCTCGACAAGGTAGTAGTGCGTCTGGTCGCGGCGGCTGGCCTCGCCGGGGAAGCGGACGAAGCCGTCCGGATCCGTGATGGTGCCGTCCGCGTTTGGCTGAGCCGCGCCCGCGCCCGCGGTCGCCGTCGCGGTCGCGGCGGGTGCCCCAGCGCCCCTACAGCCCGTGGTCAGTGCCGCAACCAGCACGAGTACGGTCGCAAGCGTCGTTGCGCGTCGTTCAAACATCGCTGCCTCCCGGGACGCTCGTCGGGTACGTCGTCGCGTGGCCGACGCTGTCACGATGCCCCGCATAGCCGGTGCGGGCTAGTGGCGTTGGTCGCGAACCAGCCCGTCCGAAGCTGCTGTGACAGGCTGCTGTCACTGGCGGCAGCGATGCTGTGGGTATGTCAGATAAAGCCGTGAGCGGTGCGCCGCCAACGCCACTCCGCGTTGTCACATGGAACCTCAACCACTGGCGTCAGCCGCTGCTGCCGGTGGACACACGGCGCGGCGCATGGGACCAGTTGGCCGCGCCGACGGCGGAGGGCGGCCTTGGCGCACAGATCGCGCTGCTGCAGGAGTCGTCGCTGCCCGCGAACGCGCCGTCTTCGGGGAGCTGGCTGGGCACCGGAACTGGGGGTCGGCCGTGGTGGCGCTGGATCCGACGGTGGCTATTGAGCCCATCGTGTCGGTGCGCAACCCGTGGTCGCGGCGCCGGTTCCGGCTGGATGCTGCGGTGCCCGGCTGTACGGCGGTGGCACGGGTGACCATGCCGGGTCTGCAGCCGCTCACCGTCGTCTCGGTCTATGGCGTCTTTGACGGCTCTGCGCTCGCCTCCATGCACCGCGTGGTGGCGGACCTGCTGCCGCTGTTTGACTCGCCGGATGGCGCACGCGTGATTCTGGGCGGGGACCTCAACGTCACACGGGCCACCCGTGACCCAAAGCACCTTGCGCGTGCAGAGGCGCTGCTGGCGGCCGTCAGCGCGCTGGGCCTTGTTGAGGTCAAGACCGTGGTGGAGACGCCGCCGGAGCCGCCGCATGACTGCCCGTGCCGGGCCGAGGGTGAGGAGGCTGCGTCCTGCACCCACATCGGCACCTGGGGCCGCGCGGAGCTGGACCACCTGTACGTGTCGCCGGCCCTTGTGCCGCAGGTTGCTGCGCTCACCGTGGTGCCCCAGGTGGTGGAGGCCGGACTCTCGGACCACGTGCCGCTGGTCCTGGACCTCGCGCTGACCGCAGAGCCCACGGAGCACGGCTGGGATGAGGAGGCGTTTGCCGTTGAGGTTGGCAGGCGTCATGGACCCGGCGCACGGGCCGTGGTTGAGGGGCTCGTCAGCTGGGCGGAGCAGAAGGAGCGGGCGCTCGCCGCGACAGCCGGGGTGACCGCCAAGGTCCTCACGCGCTTCCCCATGAACGGCGTCACGGCTGAACCCGAACTGATGCTGCCCGTGGATATCCAGACGGAGCCGCGTGGGAGCCAGCCCACCATCAGCATCCACGCGGACGGCCGGGTGGTTGTGTGGCTGGGCGCGATGCGGCTACCGCCGTTTGACACGGAGCCTGCCCGCCAGGAGCTCCGCCACGCCATCAACGCGATGAGCGGCGTCCACCTTCACCGAAACCGGGTCAACGGCTGGCCCAGGTTTGCGCTGGCCCACCTTGAGGACTCCGGCAACTTGCTCAAGCTGGTTGCGGTCCTAGACCGCATTGCAGACGAGACGCACGTGGCGCCGGCGCCGGCGGTGGAGCCCGCTGCGCCGGAGCCCGCTGCTGACGGCTAGGCCCGCAGGTCTTGCGGGCTGCCTGCCAGCTCGTGCATCACCGCAACTGTGCGGGCCAGCTCATCCACGAGTTCCCGGTGGTGGTTCACGTTGGCGCGAAACGCCGTGACCAGGTCCGCGTAGTAGGCAAGCTGCTTGTCCTTGCCCATCTTGAAGATGTCCCACAGGGCATCACCGTCTGTGCGGAGGTCCGCCACGATGGCCCGGGCGTTGTGCAGCTTGTCTGACGCTGAAACCAGACACGCCGACCGCGTGGCCGTTGGCAGATGGGCAAGGTACGTGGACACCCGCTCCTCGCGCGCGGCCTTGCGGCCGTCCGGACCCGGGAGCCCGTCTGTGCAGTCATCCACGATGCTGTAGACGTTGTCTCCAAAGGCCCGCACCGCCGCCACGGCGTCCGGCGTTGGCTTGACGTCTTCCAGCACGTCATGGAGAAGTGCGGCAATCGCCTCGTCCTCTGAGGCGCCGTAGCCCATGGCGATGGAGCACACGCCAAGCGGGTGCGAGATGTAGGCGACGGGATGGCCAAGGCGTGCAGCCGTGCCCTTGCGCGCCTGCCGAGCGTGGAGTGTGGTGGCAACGCGCAAAGCGTTTGCGAAGCGCTCTGTGTTGAGGATGGGGTTCTCGAGATTGGCCACTGAGCCTCCTGAGTGGGATTGAGCGCGCCGCAAGTACGCCGCGCACGATGATCATCCTTGCCCGCTGTGCCATCTCTAGTGTCACCACTCGCATCCCGGTTGGCGTGGTAGGGTCGTGACACGCCGGGTCTCCTTGGACCGAGGTCCCAAGGGCCAACGGCGTCGGCGGTGGGGCGCTGTCTAGATCCGGAAGAGCACACGTCTGAACACCAGTCACATTACTCGA
>CAIXZV010000375.1 GCA_903924005.1 uncultured Chloroflexota bacterium
CGAGACGCTGGACCCCACGTGGCTGGACCTGTTCTCCGAGGCTGCCCGGGGGCTTGGCAACGCGGTCGACACGGGCGAGCCGGTCGACTTTTGTGACGCGCGCTCCAACCTTGTGGGTGTCCGCGTCGCGACGGAGCGGATCCTCGAGCGCGTGGATCCGGCGTGGTGTGTGGCCGTGGGCCGCGTGTCCGATGCGCAGTTCGATGCGCTGGCCGAGCGCTGGCTCAATCTGCTTGAGGAGGAGTTTGGCCCGCTCCCACGGGATGAGAAGCCCTCGATCCGCGATCTCGCGGAGCGCATCGTTCGGTTTGCTCGGGCAGCCGAAGGCGCCCGTGACGTGGTCTTTGCCTGGGGGTTTTAGCCATGACCGTGGAGTCATTCCCGCCGCTGGCCCCGGCGCCGTCGTCTGAAGCCTGGCAGGCCGCAGACCCGTATCTGCGCACGGCCTTCAAGGTGCTGAACCGCTACTTCATGGTCCCCTTGCACCGGGCGGGGCTTGGCGCGTGGGTGTCCATGCCCATCGGCGGGTACATGGTGCTGCTGCGCGTCCGCGGCCGGAAGTCCGGCGTGATGCGAGAGACGCCGCTGAACTACCTGATCGCGGAGGGCGCCATCTGGGTGTTGGCCGGGTTTGGGCCAAAGACCGAGTGGTACCGCAACCTCCTCGTGGATCCGCGTGTTGAGGCATGGCTGCCCGGCCGGCGTCTTGCGGGGACCGCGGCCGAGGAGTTGGACCCGCGCGTCCGCGCCCGGATCCTGCCGGCGCTCATCCGCTCCACGCCGCTGCCGGGCTCCATGATCGGCGTGAACCCCCTCACGGCTCCGGACGAGGCCATCAGCAAGGCGCTGGACTGGGTGCCGCTCATCCGCATCACGCCCGATGGCGAGTGGCTGGAGCCCGGCGCGGACGACCCGGGCGGGTCAGCGTGGATCTGGCGCCAGGCGCTTGTGCTCGTGGCGACGTGGCTGTCGTTGCGGCTGGTTCGCGGCGTCGTTGGCGGACTGTTCCGCGCGGTGTTCCGCCGCGGCTGAGCCCGTTGAGTCACGCCTGGTTCAGACGGCCATCGCTGCTGCGCAGTTCGCAGGCCGAATCGCGACTTCGGCGCGCGAACTCCGCCTGCCGACCCCGGATCTGCGTCACTGGCGGTTCAACGGGCGGTACAGCCCCGGCTAGAACCCCAGCGACGTCCAGGCCGGCCCGCCTGGCGCCTCGATCAGCTCCACAAGGACGCCGTGGCAGGACTTGGGGTGCAGGAACGCCACGGGGCCCTCGCCGCCCTTGCGGGGGGCGCTGTCAATCAGCTCGATGCCGTCCATCGACAGCCGCGTGAGCGTCTCGGCAAGGTTGTCCACCTCGAAGCAGACGTGGTGGAACCCCTCGCCCTTGTTGGCGAGGAACCGGGCAACGCCCGTGGTGTCGTCGGTGGGCATGACAAGCTCCACCTTGGACTCGCCCACGGGCAGGAACGCGATGGTGCTGCGGTCCTGCTCCATGTGCATCACGGCGTCCACGGGCAGACCAAGCGTGTCGCGCCAGAAGACAAGCGACTCGTCGATGTCGCGCACGATGAGCGCCACGTGGTGGACGCGGCCAAGCTGGCGAATAGCGTGGGGGACGGCGGCAGCGGGATCGGACATGGCGGGGCGCTCCTGTGGGCCTCGAAGGCGACCTAGACGGTGATCAGCTCGCGGTGGACGCCCCAGACCGCGCGAAGCCGGTCCGAGATCTCGCCCACGGTGGCGTACGCGGCCACGGCCTCGATGATGGGCGCCATCAGGTTGCCCGTGCCGCGCGCCTCGTCATCAAGGCGGCCCATCGCGGCGGTCCAGACGGCCGCATCGCGCTCGGAACGGACGCGGCGAAGGCCCTCCACCTGCCGCAGCTCCCCCGCCGGGTCAATCTTGAGCAGCGTGGGCTTTGGCCCAGCCTCCTCATCGCGGAACGCGTTCACGCCCACGACGATGCGCTCGTTGCGCTCAATCTCGCGCTGGACGCGATAGGCGGACTCCTGGATCTGGCGCTGCTGGAACCCGCCCTCGATGGCCGCGAGCGTGCCGCCCATCGCGTCGATCTCCGCCAGATAGGAGCTTGCGGCAGCTTCGAGCTGGTCCGTCAGCGACTCCACAAACCACGACCCCGCCAGCGGATCGGGCGTCTCGGTGACGCCTGCCTCGTGGGCGATGATCTGCTGGGTCCGCAGCGCAAGCCTGGCCGACTCCATCGTCGGCAGCGCCAGCGCCTCGTCCCGTGAATTTGTATGCAGGCTCTGGGTCCCGCCAAGGACCGCCGCCAGCGCCTGGAGCGTGGTCCTGACGACGTTGTTGTCGATGGATTGCGCGGTCAGCGAGGAGCCGGCGGTCTGCGTGTGGAACCGGCACATCATCGAGCGGGCGTTGGTTGCGCCAAAGCGCTCCTTCATGATCTTGGCCCACATCCGGCGGGCGGCCCGGAACTTGGCCACCTCCTCAAAGAGCTCAGACCACGCTGCAAAGAAGAACGACAGGCGTGGGGCGAACTCGTCCACGGGCAGACCGCGCCCGATGGCCGCCTCCACGTACGCGATGCCGTCCGCCAGCGTGAACGCCAATTCCTGGGCAGCCGTGGCCCCGGCCTCGCGCATGTGGTAGCCGCTGATGCTGATCGTGTTCCACTTTGGCAGCTCGGCCGAGGCGAACTCAAAGACGTCCGTGACCAGGCGCATGGACTGTCGCGGTGGATAAATATACGTACCGCGGGCGATGTACTCCTTCAGGATGTCGTTCTGCGTGGTGCCCGAAACGTCCGCGCGCGCCACGCCCTGCTTCTCCGCCGCCGCCACGTACATGGCCAGCAGGACCGGCGCCGTGGCGTTGATCGTCATCGACGTGCTCACGGTGCCCAGCGGGATCTTGTTGAACAGGACCTCCATATCGGCAAGCGAGCTCACGGGCACGCCCACGCGACCCACCTCGCCCTCCGCCTCGGGCGCATCGGCGTCGTAGCCCATCTGCGTCGGCAGGTCGAATGCCACCGACAACCCCGTCTGACCCTGCTCAAGCAGGTAGCGGAAGCGCTCGTTGGTCTCGGCAGCGGTGGCGAAGCCCGCGTATTGGCGCATTGTCCAGAAGCGCGAGCGGTACATCGTGGCCTGGACGCCACGCGTGAACGGGTATTCGCCCGGCAGGCCCAGATCGCGCGCCTGGTCAAAGCCCGGTAGGTCCGCAGGCGTGTAGACGTCCGCGACGGGGATCTCCGAGGTGGTCACGAAGGCGTCCTTGCGCTCGGAAGCGCCCTTCAGCGACTTCGCGCGCGTGGTTGTGCGCCAGCGCTCAACTGCCGCCGTGCCCTCGGTCTCCTCGCTCACCCGTTCCTCCGCTCTAGCTGATCACGACCAGGAGGTCGCCCACGTCGATATTGGCCCCTTGGACCACTCCAACGCGTGAGATGGTGCCATCCCTTGGCGCTCTGAGCTCGTTTTGCATCTTCATGGCCTCAACCACGAGCAACTGCTGGCCCGCGGTGACCGCATCGCCGGGCTTGACGGAGATGGAGACCACCTTGCCGGGGATGATCGCCTTCACCTCCAGAGGGCCGCCATGGCCGCTGGCCGCTCTGCCGCGGGTTGCGCGCTCGCGCAGGGCGGCAATCCGCTCCGATTCCGCGTCAACCTCAAAGCGAAATCCGTCCACGAGCACCTCCCGACGGGTGATCCCGCCCTCGAGGGCCGTGGCCGGCTCAATCACGATGCGTGTGTGCACCCCTGCCTCATCCAGCATGAAGCGGGTGGCACCCGCTGCTCGAAGTGCGACGTCCGCGGGCTCGCCGTCCACCAGCGGATGGTGATCTGCGGCACGCTCGCCCGTGGCGGCGGTCTCCTTGTGCGGCGTCTGCGGTCCCGCAACCCCGCCCAGAGGGCCAACGCCGGTGGCCGGGTTGCCCATGCGGAGCGGTTGGGTGGCTGGTGAGACGCGTATCGCGGCTTCGTCGGCCTGCCGCGACGCTGGCGCGAGGCGGATCCGGACGGCGCGTGGGTCCGACGGCGGCGGGCTAACGGAGGGTTTGCTCACCTCGGCCATCGGTCTACTCCCTGCGCGCGTGCGCCGCGACGCCAGGCGCCGCTCTCGGAGGCGCCCTCGCTCCCCGCTCCCCCACCGGGCAAAACCGCCGGTATCCCGGCGGCCGTGGTGGCGCCAACGACCCCAGAGCCGTCCAGCGCGGCCAGCCCGCCCGCGAGGAGTGCCTTGCGGACGGCCTCTGCGCGCGCCGCGGCGCCATCCCAGTTGACCTCCACCCAGCCGGTGGACAGCTCACCCCGACGGAACGCATCGCTGCGAGCCACCGCCCGGTGGAACGGCATGGTGGTCTGGACGCCGCCAATCTCGGTCTCGTCCAAGGCTCGGCGCAGCCGGTCAATGGCCGCGTCCCGGTCCGGAGCATGGACCATCAGCTTGGCGATGAGATTGTCGTAGTCCGGCGGGACGCGATCGCCGGCCTCGATGGCGGTGTCCACCCTGACGCCCGGGCCGGACGGCATCGTCCAGCGGCCAACCCGACCGGGGGTGGGTGCGAACGCCCGCGACGGGTCCTCAGCCGCAATCCGGACCTCAATGGCGTGCGACGTCGGGGTGGCGGCCCGCTCCCCCGCCGCCAGGACCTCTGCGGAGAGGGGTGCGCCGCCGGCGATCCGGAACTGCTCGCGGACGATGTCCACCCCGGCAACCAGCTCCGTGACGCCGTGCTCCACCTGGAGACGGGTGTTGACCTCGAGGAACCAGAAGTTGCCGTCTGGGTCGTGGAGGAACTCGCAGGTGGCGGCGTTGCGGAGCCCGGCGGCCTCGCCCAGCCGGATGGCCAGCCCGTGGAGGTGACGGCGCTGCGCCTCGGTGAGGCCCGGGGCGGGTGCCTCTTCAACCAGCTTCTGATGCCGACGCTGGAGCGAGCAGTCCCGCTCACCCAGGGCAACCACCGTGCCGTAGGCATCCGCCAGAAGCTGGACTTCGATGTGGCGGGCCGGGAGGATCTCGCGCTCCAGGTAGACCGAGCCGTCGCCAAAGGCTGACGCGGCCTCTCCGCTGCCGGACACAAGCGCCGCCGCAAGCTCTTCCGGGCGGGTCACGCGCCGCATGCCTCGGCCGCCGCCGCCCGCCGCCGCCTTGACCAGCAGCGGGAAGCCAATGCGCTTGGCGGTTGCGATGATCTCCGCCACCTGATCCGGGTGGTTGACCGGCGCAGGCTCCAGGGTGCCCGGCACCGACGGGACGCCAATCTGCGCCGCAAGACGGCGAGC
>CAIXZV010000376.1 GCA_903924005.1 uncultured Chloroflexota bacterium
CTTGTAGATGACGATCTTCGTCACGCTTGCGAGGACAACTTGGGATCCAGGCGACTGCAGGACGCGCTCCACGGCCGCAATGGCGAGCGGATCGACGTTCTTCCAGTTTGGCGACTGGCCCGTCGAGCAGCCGAGCGTGCCGCCCCCGTTTGCCAGCGCTGCGGCGGCGCGGGCGCCCTCGCGGACGGCGTACTCGATCGTCAGCACGTGGGTGAACAGGATGCCGAACTCGATCAGGCCAAACAGGATCATCATCGCCACGGGCAGGAGCAGGGTGAACTCAACCAGCGCCTGCCCCCGCTGGCGAGGGCGTCCGCGCCGGCGGCCACGCAGCAGGGCGCTCACAGGACCGGCTCCATGCGCATGGCATTGGTCTGCAGCAGCGTCCAGCCGCTTGCAACCGGACCGATGAGGTTGTGGAGTGGCGTATGCCAATTGTCGAAGTACGTCACCTGGACGGCCACCGTGTCAAGCCCGGTGTGCCCCGCTGCGCACCCGGCGGTAATGCCCTGCAGGTAGTTGCAGCGCTGGCTCTCCGGGTACATTGCCGTCCCCTGGAGCATGTAGGGGACCGTGAGGGTAGTCCCGTCGGCAAACGTGCACGTTGTGGTGCCCCCGCGAACGTACACGTTGTCGGCCTGGGTTGACGACCCATCGGTTGTGACGGCGCCGGCCGTGTCGAGCGGATCGCCAACCGTGTTGGTCCAGAAGATCTTGACCTGCGTGATGGAGGCCGCGTTGGCCGGCGGCGTCACATCGGCGTCAACCTGCTTGAGGACGACACAGTCTGCGCCGGGCGCATTCCCGGCCTCGGCGGCGATCAGCGCGGCATCACGCGTGGCGTAGTTGATGGAGAGCTGGGCGTTGAACGCAAACGCGAACTCCAGCACGCCAAGGAACAGGACCAGGAAGATCGGGAAGACAAGCGAGAACTCGACCAGGGACTGACCTCGCGAAGCAGCGCTTCGCGAGACCCGTCTGCCGAGCCACCAAGACCACTGGTCCCTGCTGCTCATCGCGGACTTCCTACGGGCCAACAGAGCCCGATGGCGCGGCCGACGCCGAGGAGGCGGCCGATGCGGTCGGGGAGGGCGCCGGGGTGGGCGCTGGGGTGATGGCCGGGATTGGCGGTGCGCTTGGGTACGTGACAACCGGGAAGGTCTTCGGGATCAGCAGGCCGTACCGCTGGAGAATGCGGTTGGTGGTTTCGCCAAACGCGGACAGGTCGATGATGCGCGCGTCCTGGCTGGGGCGGAGCACCAGCGTGAACTGCGCTGCTCCGGCCGTCTGCATGTGGCTGATCTCCTCAGCCACGCGCAGCGTCGCCTTCAGGATGTAGGCGGTTGTCTGGCGGGAGAGGATCTTCATGTCCTGGTACGTGATCTTGGTTGACGCATCCGTGTAGAACGGCGGCGGGGTGGCGACCGGCCCACCCGAGTCGGCGGGTGCGGCGCTTGGGACGGTGACCGTGGCCGTCATGATCACGTCGACGTGCATGCCTGCCTGGAGGATTCCGGCAACAGCCCTGTCGTCGGCAACCGTGAGCGAGATGGCGCGCCAGGCCTCGGAGTCGGGACCCACGGTCTCGCCGGGGGCGAGGATCTGGAAGACCCCACCGGCCACGTCCGAGGCAAGCAGGTTGCGGGTGATCAGCTGGCCTGCGGTCACGTCGACCGCAAGCATCACGCCCACCAGATCGTTCGGGTTTGCCACCAGCAAGGCGGCATTGATGTTGGTGCCGTCCGCCGGAATGTCTGTGCGAACCACCATATCGTCGAGGGAGAGCGGCTTGTGGGCGGCCACCGCACGCGTGGCGACGATGCCCGTGATTGTCTTGGCGACCTGCGGCTGACTTGATGCCTGCTGGGCGCGCGTGAGCACCAGATAGGAGCCGGCGCC
>CAIXZV010000377.1 GCA_903924005.1 uncultured Chloroflexota bacterium
CTTGCAGCCTTGCCGCCAGCCGGGGCGACCCAGACGATCACCGGGACCTTGGCCTCCAGGAGCGCCGTGGTGATCTGGTTCATTGCCTCAAGGCTGCCGCCGGGCGTATCCAGCTGGATCACCACCGCGCCGGCGCCGCTGTCGCCCGCCCCTGCCACACCGCCCGCGATGTAGCCGGCCATGGCGCCGTCAACCACGCCTGTGGCATGCAGGACAACGACGGTGGGGCCGGTGGCCGGGCCCGCGGCCTCCGTGGGCACGCCCAACAACAAGAGGACCGTCCCCGCCGCAAGCAGCGATCTGGCGGCCACCCGGTATGCGTGGCGTCCTCGGTTAGTCATCACACCTGCGCCGAGTATGGCACTTCGGGGGCAGAAGCCCCCTGCCGAGCGACCTACTCCGATGGGCGTTCTGTCAGCGTGTCGAACGCGAGACGGCTCCATGTCTCCAGCCCGTCCCGCAGTTCGGCAACGCGTTCGGTGGCCTCAAAGGACCCCTCAAGCTTCTCCGTCTCTCTGATGGCGACGGACCGGCCGACGGCGTCCGCCGTGAAGACGAACCCGATGTGGACTCGGCCAACGTCGGTGGTGTCGTCGTTGAGCAGGCCAAGGGGCGCGAAATCCGGCACAAAGCTGGCTGTGACCTCCTCGCGCCACTCGCGCCGCAGACCGCCATGGACGTCGCCATCACCCGGGTTGAGATGGCCACCCACGCCGATGGACCAGAGGTCGTGCAGCCGGGCGTCGCCGCCGCCCTTCGTCCTCCTCATGAGGAACCAGCGCTCGCCGTCGCGGAGCACGAGGTACGGGATGACCTGCTTGAAGCTGCGGTCCTCCTCCGCATCGCCGCGGCGCATGAACCGCCCCTGGCTGGCCACAACGGCCAAGGCGTCGGCGAGGTCACTTGGGCGAATGCCGAGCCATCCCTCGCCCGGCACCAGCGCCTCGCGCGGCACCACAAGGACCTGCTCGTCAGGGTTACCCACCCGGGTGCTCCAGCCTCGCCTTGGCGGCGTCCATCCGCTCGCGAATGGCGGTCGCGTCAGGGCCGGCGGGCGCTTCAAGGAGGGCAATCCACACGTCGATGGCGTCACGGTAGGCGCGCAGCCGCGCTGCGAGCGGACCCGCGTTGGTGGCCGCGATCTCGGCGCCCATCGCCGTATCTCCACGGGCCAGGCGCGTCGTGTCGCGCCAGCCGCCGGCCGCCAGCGACGCCGCCGCTGCCCAGTCGTGACGCTGGTCCCCGGGCGAGCCCGTGACGGCTTCAACAAGGGCGACAGACGTCAGCAGCGGAAGATGGCTGATGGCCGCAACAAGCTCGTCATGGGCCGCTGCGTCCAACGCAATCGGCACGGCGCCACACGCAGCGGCGATGGCGCGCACAACGTCTGGATCGCCACCGCGCTGTGCAGCGGTGATGACCCACGGGCGCCCGTGGAACAGCGTGGCCTCAGCTGCGCCAAACCCGCTGGTCTCGCGGCCGGCCATCGGGTGACCGCCAACCCAGGGCAGCCCGCCGCGGACTGCCGCCTCCTCCAGCGCGCGTTTGGTGGAGGCGACATCGGTCACGGTTGCGCCGGGCCGCATGGCGCTCCGCCAGTCACCGCTGAGCTTGGCGAGCAGATCAACGCAGGCAAGCGGCGGTGCGGCCAACACCACCACGTCACAGGTTGCGATCAGCGTGGGCGCATCGGTGAAGGCAGCGTCAATCGCCCCTACCGCAAGGGCTTCTCGCGGTCCTGTCCCGGACGGCGTCCATGCGCCAACCCACCAGTCGCCGCCGGCGGTGCGCAGGGCGCGCGCAACCGAACCGCCAATCAGCCCAAGGCCAAGAAAGCCGACACGGGTCATCGTGACGCTGCGGCCACTACCAGCCGCGGTCCGTTTCGCGCCTGCGCCACGTGCGACGCTGGGCGACACGGCGCTCCGGAGTTCCGGCCGGTGGGCCAGGGTCGTCGGGCGGGTTTACCCGCCGCTGCCGCTGGCGCCGGACAGCGCTGCGCCGCTCGTTGTCAAGCAGCGCTCCACACTTTGGGCACCGCTGCTCGTCACCGAACAAGGACTCCAGCGAGGCAACCATGTAC
>CAIXZV010000378.1 GCA_903924005.1 uncultured Chloroflexota bacterium
CTAACCGGCACGCCGTACTCCCAGCGGCCGTTGCGTCTTGCCTACGCCCTCACCTCGGATGGGCGCGAGCTGGCCGGCGCCCTGCGGCTCCTTGCCGACTGGGGTGCGCGCCAGGGCGGCGGCAGGGAAGGCGGGGAGGATCCGCTGCGCCATGCCACGTGCGGGACGCCGCTGGAGGCGCGCTGGCACTGCCCAACGTGTGGCCGTGTGGTTGACGACGCCGAACCTGAGGGGCTGACGCGCCTGTAGCAGCCCGGCGCCTCAGCCCAGGGGATTGAACCCGTCTGTTCGGAGTGCAACACCCGAGCGGGGCTCCCCCGCCGCCGCCTCAAGCGGATCGCCCATGATCGCCGCCCAGCCGCCGTGCTCAAGGGAGGCAAGTTCGCGACCCGCCGCCTCCAGGATGGCGTCTCGATGGTCGGCAGCCGTCTGGGATAGACCCCCCGGGTGTCGTGACGCGCGGACGTCCGCGGCAATCGCGATGCCGTCGCGCAGCATTGCAAGCCCCCCTGTAGCGTCATCATGGCCAACGATGACGAGATCGATACCCCCGTCCGCGAGGAGCATGGCTGTGAGCACTCGCCAGCCAGCCGCAGCTTCGGCCAACCCTTCAGGCTCCACAAGTGCAACTGCGCTGCCGTCAAAGAGCACGCGCCGCGCGGCAAGCTCGGCCACCGCGAGGCGTATGGCGCCCGGCTCATCAGCCAGCCAGGCAGGCAGCCCGGCAACCGTGATCCGTGAACGCGCGACCCCTGCCGCCTCAGCCAGCGCAACGGCAAGCAGCTGAATCGCCAGCGCTCGACCGGAGCGGACGGCCGGCGTTGATCCGATGCCGCTCTGGATGTCGGGCGCCACGACCAGCGGGCCGGCGGGCACGAGCAGGTCCAGACCAGCGCGGGCGAGCACGCGGCACGCGAACAGGTGGTCTGCAATCGCATGACCCGGCGACGCGAGCCCGGCGACAATCGCTGTCATCGGGTCAGCCAGCACCAGATCCGCGCGCTCCAGACCGGCCACCACCGCCTGATCTGCCGAGAGCACGTCAATCTCCACTCCCAGCCGCACATAGCGGCCGCGAACAGCACCCGCCTCATCAAGCTGGCTGCGGAGGCCAGCCAGGCCGCGCTTGGACCTGGCGGCCACGACGCCGCTGCCGGGCTCCGACTCGGAGTCTGACTCGGAGTCGGACTCGGACGCGTCAGCAAGCATGACGAGGTCAGCGCCCAGATCGACGGCGAACCCGGCCCCCTTCGCCGTCCCGCCAAGCATCACCGATGCAAGAGAGGCCCCCAGCATTGGATGCGACGGTTCCCCAAGCATCGTTCGGAGTTCGCCGCGCGCGGTGCGGTTCGCGTCCATGCGCTCAAGCGTTGCGGCGGCAAGCTCACAGGCTTTCTGCAGAGCCGCGGCCCTGGCGGCCGGATCAGCAGACACAGGCAGGGAGGATCCGAGATCCACGCTGCCGTCCGCGACCGCACGCGCGAGCGCGACGGGAGTGGAGCCATCAGCGAGAAGCTGGGCGGCAAACGGGAGCCCGATACCGTGGGCGAGCCGACCAGGGTCAGCGCTGAAGTAGC
>CAIXZV010000379.1 GCA_903924005.1 uncultured Chloroflexota bacterium
CCGCGACCCGGTCAGGGCAACAACCAGGCCGGACGCGACCGCTTCACCGCGGCCGCTGTGACCAACGCCCCCGACGCGCTGCCCGTCGCTGACATCCTGCGCCCGGTCTCGCGCACGGAGCAGGAGCTCCTGCGGCTCGCGCTGCTCATGCCGGAGGCGCACGATCTCGTCCTTGATGGCGTGGCCCCTGATCGCCTGCCCTCGCAGGTTGCCCGCGAGCTGTTCCGCGCCGTCGTGGAGGCGCGCGCCCGCAGCGACGCGGGTGTCCGGCCGCCGTACGTGCTCACGGCAATTCTCAAGGGGCTTGACGAGGAGACCCGCGCCTTGGGCCATGCGCTGATCTCCCGCGACGGACCAAACCCGCGAGACCTCGACGACCGCGCGCTCGCCTTTGAGTTTGAGCGTCTGGTCTTGGAGCTTGACGACAGCGACTGGCAGGATCGCGCCGCGTTCAATCGCGACGCCACTGCCGAAGCCGAGCGCGACGGCGAGCGTGACCTTGTCAGTCACCTCACCAGCGAGCGCCGCCTCCTCAACGAGCAGCGCAAATCGCTTGATAGGCGACGCGAAGACTCGCGCCGCTTTGGCCGCCAAGTCCTCTCGGGAGGCTAGCCGGCCACCCTCGATTTGCCACCCGCGAGCCCCGTCCAACGCCAGATCACCTGATCGCCGTCCCACACAGCGACCAACCGGAGGTTCCGCCAGCCATGACTCCTTCGACGGACCGCCTCATCGATGACAACGACGGCCCCGACCTCCTTGAGGTCCTTGGCGGACGCCAAAAGCGCACCGCCAAGTCCCGCACCGCGCGAGCTGCCGCGACGTCCCCCGAGATGGCGCTGGTTGCCGCGGTGATGGGCGGCGGTGAGGACGCGCCGGGTCTTGATGATGACGACGACGATGACGACGATGACCCCGACCTTGAGCCCGATGCGGCCGCGTTGGGCGCGGACCTCGTGGCCGACATCAGCGTTGAGCTGATCGAGGAGGTTGTTGAAGGGGCCGCCGCGCCTGCCGGGGTTGAGGCGCCCGCTGTCATCTCGCCGGCAAGCGTGGACGAGCCCACCGCGGAGGAACTCGAGTCCATCAACGCGGACCTGATCGGCATCGACGATCCGGTCCGGATGTACCTCAAGGAGATCGGCAAGGTCCCGCTCCTCACGGCCGAGGAGGAGGTGATCCTCGCCAAGGCCATCGAGCTTGGCGAGCAGATGGTTGAGGAGCCTTGGAAGGCCGTCATCTCGCTGCACGAGTGGACCCTCCACGAGACCGAGCGCAAGACGCGCACGGCCAAGCCGCAGCATCGTCTGCCGTTTGGGCCCGAGATGCACGCGATCGTGTCTCAGGCGATGGCCTCAGGAGTTGTCGCAGACCTGCTCACCGCAACGCCAGACTTCCACTTGGTCAAGGCAGGCAAGGACGCCCAGTCTGAGGGCACCCTCGCCCGTCTCAAGGAGGCTCGCGGCCTTGTTGCCGCGTATAACGAGGCGCCTGCGCCCGCGGCATTTGTCACGCTGCTGGACTGGTCGTACCTCTCGGTCCATAACGGCGATCTGGACTCGCGCGACAACGTGGGTCTGCGCGCCATCTACGACTGGACACGCACGGACGTGGCGTTCCAGGGCCTCCAGCGCTGGATTGAGACGGGCAGCGACGCTGACCTGCTCAAGCGCATGGGCTGGGACCCCGAGGTGCCGCCGGCCACCAAGATGCGCGACCGCAAGGGCGACATTGTCAAGATCGGCCGAGACGCGCGCGAGCAGCTCACCTCGGCCAACCTGCGTCTGGTCGTCTCCATCGCCAAGAAGTACATCGGCCGCGGCATGTCGTTCCTTGACCTGATCCAGGAGGGCAACATCGGCCTGATCCGCGCGGTGGAGAAGTTTGACTTCGAGAAGGGCTTCAAGTTCTCCACGTACGCCACGTGGTGGATCCGCCAGGCCATCACCCGGGCCATCGCGGACCAGGCGCGGACCATCCGCATCCCGGTTCACATGGTGGAGACCATCAACCGGCTCATCCGCGTGTCGCGCCAGCTGCTCCAGGACCTGGGCCGAGAGCCCACCGTGGAGGAGCAGGCGCTCGCCATGACGCTTGGCCCCGACGTCACCGCGCGGATCTTCCTTGCCGTGGGCGGCCGCGACAACATCGAGTCGTTCGAGGTCCGGGGCGAGAAGCAGCCGGGCGTGCGCTTCACCACCTTTGATGCCGATCGCGTCGTGCCATCGGAGTTTGAGGGCCTCGAGGGGATCACGCTGCTGCAGGGCGGGCGCTTGGTTGACGTGGAGCTGCCCAAGAAGAAGGAGAAGGACAGCGAGGCCGTCGTGGTGGTCACGCCCGAACGGGTGCGCGAGATCATCAAGGTGTCGCAGGAGCCTGTGTCCCTCGAGACGCCTATCGGCGAGGAGGAGGACAGCCACCTCGGCGACTTCATCGAGGACCGTTGTGCGCTGGCGCCGGCCGAAGCTGCATCCCATCAGCTCCTCAAGGAGCAAGTCGAAGCAGTCCTTGACTCCCTCACGGGTCGCGAGCGACGCGTGCTGCAGTTGCGGTTTGGTCTCGAGGACGGGCGCGCACGGACCCTCGAGGAGGTTGGCCGCGAGTTCAACGTGACCCGCGAGCGCATCCGCCAGATCGAGGCAAAGGCCCTGCGCAAGCTCCGCCACCCGTCGCGCAGCCGCAAGCTCAAGGATTATCTGGAGTAGGCCCCACGATGCGAGCTGTGGTCTACCACCGGTACGGGCCTCCCGAGGTGCTCGGCCTCGAGGAGGTTGAGCGTCCTGTGCCGGGTCCGGACGAGGTCCTCATACGCATCCACGCGGCCACCGTCAACCGGACGGACTGCGCCACCCGCGAGGCAAACCGTCGTAGCGGCTTGGCGGCCGCGCTGCTCAGCCGGCTGGTGTTTGGCCTCCGGACACCGCGCCAGCCGATCTTGGGCAGCGACTTCGCGGGCGTCGTGGAGGCCGTCGGCTCTGGCGTCACGCGGTTCACGGTCGGTGACTCGGTGTTTGGCACCAGCGGTCTTCGGTACGGCGCGCAGGCGGAGTACATCTGCCGCCCGCAGGGATCCGCTCTGGCCCGCATCCCGCCCGGTGTGGCGCTTGACGTGGCGGTGGCCGTCTGCGATGGCGGTCTGAATGCCCTGACCTCGTTGCGACGCGTCAACGCTCGCCAGGGTCAGCGCCTGCTGGTGTACGGCGCGTCGGGCGCCATCGGGACGGCAGCGGTCCAGCTCGCCCGCCACATGGGTGCCCACGTGACCGCGGTCTGCGGCACGCGGAACCTTGAGTTGGTTCGGGCGCTCGGCGCGGATGAGGTGATCGACTACACCCGCGATGACTTCACGCGGAAC
>CAIXZV010000380.1 GCA_903924005.1 uncultured Chloroflexota bacterium
CCCAGACCCAGCGGCCGGAAGCGGTGGCTGTTCTCCTCGATCTTGACCGTGGGATACGACGCCTGATCCACGAGGATCTCCTGCGCCGTGATGGTCACCTTCGCGGCAAAGCGGAAGGCGTCCACGTCAAACTCGCCGTCTTCCTTCACGAACTGCATGAGGTTCAGCGAGGCAAGGTTGCAGGCGGTGTCGTTGAGGAACATGTATTCGCTGCACGGGTTGGACGCGTAGATCCGGTCCGACGCGGCGCTGGTGTGCCAGTCGTTGATGGTGGTGTCGTACTGGATGCCCGGGTCTCCGCAGAGATGGGCGGCGTCCGCCATCTTGCGGAAGATGTCCTTTGCCTTGTACGTGCCGGCAGGCTGCCCGTCGCTGACCTCGTGGGTCTGCCATTCAGCGTCCCGCTCCACGGCGCGCATGAAGTCATCTGTCACGCGGACGCTGTGGTTGGCGTTCTGGAAGAAGACGGAGCCGTACGCCTCGCCCGTGTAGGAGGGGTCATAGCCCTGCTCGATCAGGGCCCAGGCCTTCTGCTCCTCGTGCGCCTTGCTGTCGATGAACTCGATGACGTCCGGATGGTCCACGTCCAGGATGACCATCTTGGCCGCGCGGCGGGTCTTGCCGCCGGACTTGATGACGCCCGCAAACGCGTCGTACCCGCGCATGAAGCTGACAGGGCCGGAGGCGACGCCGCCGCCCGACATCTTGGCCTTGGACGAGCGGATGGTGGACAGGTTGACGCCGGCGCCCGAGCCGTACTTGAACAGCATGGCCTCTGTCTTGGCCAGGTCCATGATGCTGCTCATGTTGTCCTGGACCGAGTTGATGAAGCAGGCCGAGCACTGGGGGCGGGCCTCGATGCCCACGTTGAACCAGACCGGCGAGTTGAAGGCCATCTTCTGGTGGACGAGGAGATAGGTCAGCTCTGCCTTGAAGGACGCGAGGTCCTCATCCGTGGCGAAGTAGCGGTCTGTCTCAGCCCAGGCGGCGATGGTGTTGACCACCCGGTCGATCAACTGGCGGACGCTGTGCTCTCGCTCCGTGGTGCCCACATGGCCGCGGAAGTACTTGCTGACGACGACGTTGGTGGCGAGCTGGCTCCAGAAGACGGGGACTTCCACGTCCTTCTGCTCAAACACGGTCTTCCCGGTCTCCGAGCTGATGCCCGCCGTCCGGTACTCCCAGGTGATCTCGTCATACGGATGGACCCCAGGGCGGGTCCAGCGCCGCTCAAAGGTCAGGCCGCGCGTGCCCTCCCCGGTGAAGCTGGCTCCGTATGGGCCGCCAAGGCCAAGACGGGGTGTCCCGCTGGCGGCGGCGCCCTTTGAGCGCTTCGTGCTGACCTTGACGTCCACAGCGTGGACAGCCTCGCGTGCCTGAGCCATGTGTTCCTTCTCCTCGCTCCCCGCCCTTCCGGGAGGGCCCACAACTCACTCCAGCGGCGCCATTCGGGGTCTTCTGCGGCGGCCGAACCCCGGGTGCCTGACCTGGGCGCGAACGACGCATTGACTCCGAGCGGGTGGCGGCCTCGCTGTCACGGATGGGGTGACACGTAGCTGCGGGGCCGTCCGCCGGGACGCTCCTGCGCCGCTTGCCTGGGCGGTCCTATCCCAGCGGTCCCTGAGCTGGAAGACGGGCGTCCGAGGCCGCACCAGCGCCGGGGCGACCGGCAGACTTTACGCCGGTGGATGGGGGCGGTCAAGCCCCAAACCACAAGATATAGTGGTGTCAGTGGTGATCGCATCGCAACATGTGGGATTTCGGCAGACTGCGCCGTCCCAGCGCTCGTCCCCCGATTGAGGCTGTTCGTCCACGCTGGCGCCGCAGTCTTCCACAGCATCCAGGCGGGTTGTCCACCGCTTTGTCCACGCCCCAGGCGCGTTCCAGTATAGAACGCGCGTTCTATCGTTGGTCCACCCGTCCTCCGTCTTGGCCACGGGCCGCGGCATGCGCCAACTGCGCGGTGTCAACCCGTTTGGGCCGGCAGGAGAGCCAATTGCGCAGCGTGGGTCCGGATGTGAAGCGTCGCGGTGCCCAGGTGGCCACGGCAGCGGACGGATTGCGCCGGCACCGCGCAGTTGGGCCTCCGGGCGGCCCGACATCCACGTCCCAGGATTGATGGCCTTGTATCGTGGTGATATCATATCGCACGCACCGTCTGGTGTGCCTTCTGGAGAACCGAGCACCCGCCATGAACAAAGAACACGTCGCCCGGACCATCCCCGGCATTCCCGCGCTCCTGACCCTGATTGCGCTCACGGTCGCCCTCGTCATCGGCTTCATCTGGTATGTCGCCGGCGTTCTCGAGCCGGCTGGCGATGCCGTTGACCTGCTGATGCTGCTGCCGATGTTTGCGCTGATGCTGGCGTTCACCGCCGTCTGCATCGCGTACGGCGGGCTTACCCCGGTCAACCCCAACGAGGCCCGTGCGCTGGTGCTCTTTGGCCGCTACCGCGGCACCGTCCACGAGCAGGGCCTGCAGTGGGTGAACCCGTTCACCGAGCGCCGGAAGATCTCCATCCGCGTGCGCAACTTCGAGACGGCCAAGCTCAAGGTCAACGACTTTGACGGCAACCCCATCGAAATCGCCGCCATCGTCGTGTGGAAGGTCACTGACACCGCCGAGGCGCTGTTTGAGGTGGACAACTACGAGAACTTCGTCCAGGTCCAGGCAGAGTCCGCCCTGCGCAACCTCGCCACGTCGCACCCGTATGAGGCCCACAGCGAAGGCCAGGTTGCGCTGCGCGCCAACCAGATCGAGGTGGCGGACCAGCTTCGCCAGGAAATCCAGGATCGTCTGGAGAAGGCAGGCATCTCGGTTGTCGAGGCCAGGATCAGCCACCTCGCGTATGCCCCGGAAATCGCAAACGCGATGCTCCGCCGACAGCAGGCGAAGGCCGTCATTGCGGCCCGCACGCTGATTGTCGAAGGCGCCGTGGGCATGGTGGAGATGGCCCTGGCGCAGCTGTCCGAGAAGAACGTCGTCACACTGGACGAGGAGCGCAAGGCGCAGATGGTCAGCAACCTGCTGGTGGTCCTGTGCTCCGAGCACGAGACCCAGCCGGTGATCAACGCCGGAACGCTCTACGCGTAGGTCCGGACGAGGCCGGGAGGAACGCTGATGGCCGAGCGGAAGCCGTTCCTCCTGCGCCTTGACCCCGACACGTTTGCGGCCCTCCAGCGCTGGGCCGCGGACGATCTGCGCTCGATGAACGGGCAGGCCGAGTTTCTGCTGCGCCGCGCGCTGCAGGACGCGGGCCGACTGCCGACGGCGAAGAAGGCGGTCGAGTCGGGGCCGAAATCGGAAGCGGAGCCGCTTCCGCCATCGGGATAGGCCGCCCGGGCTAGCCCTTTTCGGCTCGGCTGAGCTTCGCGGGCTCTAGCGCTGTGCGCTGGCCCTTGTTGCGCATCGCCTTCGCCAGGGCGACGTCGTGGTTGTGCTGCTCCACGGCGTCGTCCAGCGGCGCCAGGAACACCGGTGCGCCAACCTTGCGCGAAAGCGCGCGACGTACCAGCACATCGGCCAGCCACGGGTTCTTGGGCAGGACCGGGCCGTGGAGGTACGTGGCAAACACGTTGTCGCGCTGGGCGCCCTCGGTGCCGTCAACGCCGTTGTTCCCGGCGCCCGCCACGACACGCCCAAACGGCACAACGCCCGGGCCAAGCTCCGTCACGCCGCTGTGGTTCTCAAAGCCCACCACAGTTGAGGTTTCGCCGTCGATCGTCACCTCGCAGGCCGCGTGCTGCATAAAGCGCTGGTTGCCGCCGCGCGTCTCGAGGTCCAGGACGCCAGCGCCCTCCAGGGTGTCGCCCGCGTTCGGGATGTATCGGTGGCCAAGCAGCTGGAGCCCGGCGCAGACCGGCAGCATCACCACGCCGGCGTCGGCCGCCTCGCGTAGTGCGCCAGCAACCCGCGGCAGATCCAGCGCGACAAGCCGCATCTCCACGTCCTGCCCGCCCTGGACAAAGATCAGGTCGAAGGATGCAAGGTCCGGGACGGGGTCGCCCGCCTCATAGCCCAGGATCTCGGTCCGGATGCCGCGCCACTTGCTGCGCAGCTCAACGGCGGAGACGTTGCCGCCGTCGCCCGCCACGTTGAGCAGCGCGGGCCACAGGTGGGCGATGCGGAGAACGGGCAGGTCCGCAGCGGGGGTGGGTTCGTCAGCCATCGTCACTGCTCCCAAAGTCGGCCGGTCCAGCCGCGCCGGTGCATCTCGTCGCGAAGTTCAATCGTGGGCGTGTAGCCCGCCACAATCACCAGCCGTCCGCCAGCGGGGACGTTGGCCAGCGCCGCGTCCAGCGCCGCGGGCCGGTCCTCAATCAGCGTCATGCAGGCGGGATCCACGCCCGCGTACTTGAGCCGCGTGGCCAGCTCATCGGCCCGGGTCCCGCTCACCACCACGTCCTGCAGCAGGGGCACCACGCCCTCGACATCGACATCCCAGAGCCAGGCGAAGTCCTCGCCGTCCACCAGGGTGTTGGAGAGGGCCATGAGCGCGTGCTTTGGCTCGCCCTCGGATGCGAGCGCCCGGAACGTCGTGTTGAAGCTCGTGGGGTTCTTCGAGAAGGCCAGCACCACGGTGCGCCCGTCTGGCAGGGCGATCTGCTCCACGCGGCCAAAGGCGGGCCGGATGGTGGAGAAGATCTCAACGGCGTGATCCGTTGGCACATCCAGCGCAACCAGGGCGGCCAGTGCGGCTGCGGCGTCATAGGCGATGTGGATACCGGCCTGCGGGATCACCAGTTCATGGACCACGCC
>CAIXZV010000381.1 GCA_903924005.1 uncultured Chloroflexota bacterium
GCTCGCCCCGCGGCTCGCCGGCTGCGCGCCGGCTGCGCGACGCGCTAGACCGTGACGTGCTCCAGGATCCGCGCAAGGTACCGCGAGCGGAACTGTTGCGTGGCGAGCACCTGGTGCGTGGGCGGCAGCCGCAGGATCACGCCCAGCACCGCGGCCAGCACCCGGTGGCTCACGAGTTTGCGGTTGTCGAAGATGCAGTCAGCCAGGTTGCCGCGCTCAATCGCCATCATCACCGTCCGGTGGAGCGTGTCCACGGGCGTGATCACCCGCTCGCCGCGGGCGGTCATCGCCAAGCCATCAACCGTGCACACGCGGGTGCAGACGCCGCAGCCCAGACACGTGGCAGTGTCCACCTCGGCCCGGCGCTTGCGCGGCTTCTGCGGGTCGTTGGCCGACACCACAGACATCGCCTCCACCGGGCACACGTCCACGCACTTGGCGCAGCCGTTGCAGCGCTCGGCGTCCACCACCGGCAGGAAGTTCGTGGTGTGGACGGGGTTGAGCCGCCCAAACCGCCGCTGGGCGATCATCGCCTCGCAGCAGCAGCCACAGCAGTTGCAGATGAACGCCACGTCGCGCTGGACGTTCTCGCCGAACTGGACCAGGCGGTTCGAATAGGCCTCGGCCAGCAGGTCCATGCCTTCGGCCTTGTCCACGCGTCGGGCGTACCCGTGGCGGATCAGCGAGTCCGCTGTCGCCCCGAAGGTCATGCAGATGTCCTTTGGTGCGGCGCACGCGCGGCGCACATGCTCAGCCTTGTGGCGGCAGTAGCAAACGCCGACACCCATGTGCTGCGCCGTGCCGATGACCTCGCTGGCGCGCTCGTAGTCCAGCACGTTGAGCACGTCGTCGCGGCTGGCGATGGGCGTCTGCACAGCACGGGCAGCGCGCGCTGCAGCCAGCGCCGGCTCGTTGATAAACACCCGGCCAAGCTGCGTCTCGCCGTGGGTGAAGAGCGAGAGGATGAAGTCGTCCTCCACCGTGATGTACTGCCAGAACAGCTCGCCAAGCACCTTCTGGTCGATGTCGTCGCGGATGCGCATCATCGAGAACTCGAAGAACCCGGCCATCGGCGGCGGCAGCGTGTAGACGGTCCCGGTAGGGCCCTCGACGTCCAGGAGGATCGCCCGCGAGGCGAGCCCGTCAAGGACGTTGCGCGCCTCGGCCTCGCGCATCCCCCAGATCGCCGCGGCCCTGCGCGCGGTGACGGGCTTGATGGGCAGCTGGGCGACCAGACCCGCCTCGCGCTCCGTGAAGAGCATGCCGAGGATCTTGTAGAGCAGCTCCGATGGCGGCGCCCCCTGGGGGAACCGGTTCAGGCGATCGGTGAGCTGCTCGTAGGCGCTGCGCGACGTGGCGTGGCTCATTGGGCGAACCTCGGCAGGGTGAACCGCAGGGGATCAAGGTCGCTGAGCAAGCGCGCCCGCGCTAGGGCAATTCCGACGGCCTAGAGATGGGCCGTCTGTCACTCCGACAGCTGCGCCGCCACGTGCCGGACATGAACAGGGAGCCGGATATGAACTTGGAGCCGGACATGAACAGGGAGCCGGACCCGAAGGCCGCGACTCCCTTGATCAACTGTTGGGCTGTGCCCCGGCGGACGCCGGACAGCCCGGGTCCGCCTTAGGCGGCTGCGTGGACCTTCGTGGCGCGGGGGCCCTTGGGGCCGGCCTCGACGTCGAATTCCACCTTCTCGCCGCCCTTGAGGCGATCGAAGTTGAGGCTGGCGTCCAGCCCGTCGCGATGGAAGAAGTATTCCTTCTCATCTTCGGCCGTGATGAAGCCGAAGCCGCGCTCGGAGACGACCTTCTTAACGATGCCTGTGGTCACATTGACCTCCGGTGGCTCCCATCGGGAGCGAAAACGCACGGTCCGCACAAGTTGTGGGTCGACCACACGGAGCCACGTACAGGAAACGACAGCCCGATCATCGCACGGATGTTCGAATCTGGGAACTGACGTGCCCTTTGGACCCTTGGCGTTCGCTCGCCAACTACCGCAGGAGGAGGCGCACGACACCAACGACGATCAGCAGTGCGGCCGGCGCAACGGCCACCGGGAGCCACAGCGCGCCCGCCACCGCAAGGGCAGCAACATAGACAGCGCTGCCGATGACGGCGGCAATCCGGATGAGCCAGGCGCCGGTTGCATATGGCAGGGACCGGGCATCAGCCTGTCTGGCGGCCAGACCGGTGGTCAAGAAGACAAACGCCATGGACGAGAGCGCCGGCACAACGATCAGGGCTGCGGCGGCCCGTGGATTCACCCCCGGCACCATCCGGTCAAGGGCGCCCAAGACATCCACGTGCACGATGTCGGTCAGCAGCGCCCAGGGCACGCCCACAAGCACCAGGCCCACCACCCAGCCGGCAAGCCAGCCTGTGTCCTTGGCGCGTTGCCACGCGAACTCCGCCGGCCGCTCCTCAATCCGGACGGCGATGGGGCTGCGCTCGGCCGGCAACCGCTCTGCAAGCACGCCAATCAGATCCGCGAAGATCGCCGCGGCGCCGGGGAACTCGTCGGGCTGCGTCCACTCTTGGCGCCAGTGGCCGCCCGTGTCGCCCCCGCCAACGGCGTCCTTGGCTGACACGCGAATGCCGGCGCTCTCACGGCGAACCGCAACTTCCAGCATCAGGTGGTCATTGCGGGCAAACCGGACCACAACGCGACCGCCGCGGAGCCGCGAGAGCGAGACGAGGCGCTGGCGGAACTGTTCGGCCGACGCATCCTCAACCCACGCCTCGTCCAGCGAGAGGCTGGTTGCCGCCGCCTCGGTCTCGGCCACCGACAACTGCCAGGCGCCGCTGAGCGGCACATCTGCCACGTCGAGCGCGCGCTGGAGCGCGTCCACCAACTCGCTCACCGATGCGGCGTCGCCGGGATCCAGCGCAAACGAGCGGCTTGCAAGCACCCCAACTTCGATAGACCAGCCGAAGGTCCGCAGGACACCGTCTCGGCGCAGGTCCGCCATTGTGGGCCCGACGGTCTCCCACCTCTCGGGACGCATTCGCCGCAGGGCGATAGCGATGCGCGCGTCGATCCGGCCCTCCGGCCGCTCATCAATGTGGATGGACACGCCCGCAACGCCGGTACCCAGGCCGTTGCGCTCCAGTTGGACCAGCACGGGGCGCGCGGCAGCCCTTGCTTCGGCAAGCACCCGCATGACCGGCTCGACATGGGAGGCTCTCGCGGCAGCCAATTCGTCCTCGCGGGATCTCCAGTCCGTCTCGCGGCGAGCCAGCTCGTCACGCAGGGCCGCCTGGATCGTCCCGTCGTCGCCGGGCAGATGGAACGCAACCGGCGACGCATCGGCCGCACGGTAGTCATCAGCCGCCGCTGTTGGAGCGGTTCCGGTTAGCGAGGCACCGCCCGCGTCGGCCTCGTCCTCCCACGACGACGCAAGGTACGTGCCGCAGTGCGGACACACGACGATGTTGGAGGCCTCGATCCGGTCTCCACAGGCGTGGCACGTGCGGACGGTCATCGGCCTGGCGTGGGCTTGGGCGGCTGGTCCATAGCCACCATTGTGGGATACGAGGCGCCCGTCGGCTACCCCGGGACGCACGGTCAGGTGCACGCCACCACCACGCGTCGGCGTCCCCGGCCGATTGGCCTATCGCTGTACTCCGTTTGACCCGGGCCAATGGCCCTTGCCCAAGGGCCACCGGAGGGGCGACCGTACCCCAACACGCAGAAACGCAGGGCGCCGCGCCCGTGCTCATGGTTCGATATCAACAGCGGTCGGTCCCGCGCGGGCCTGCACCGCGACCTGCACCGCACACATGAGGGATCGATGACGACGACGGAACAGGCAGCCGGTGCCGCCGGTGCGATGACAGCCCGCCTGGTGGTAGGTGACCGCGAGTTGGTCCTGCCCATCGAGCAGGCGGCTGACGGGCAGTCGGCAATCAATATCGCGCCGCTGCTCAAGGAACTGAACCTCGTCACGCTTGACTACGGATACGCGAACACGGCGCCCACGCGGAGCGCGGTCACGTACCTTGACGGCGACAACGGCATCCTGCGGTACCGCGGCTACCCCATCGAGGAGCTTGCGGAGAAGACCACGTTTGTTGAGACGGCGTACCTGCTGATCAACGGCGAACTCCCCAATGTGGACCAGCTGGCCTGCTGGACGGCGGACATCAAGCGCCACACGCTCATCCGTGAGGAGTTCCGCCACTTCTTTGACGCCTTCCCCATGGAAGCCCATCCCATGGCCATCCTTGGCTCGGCCGTGAGCGCGCTCTCAACGTTCTACCGGGGCGGCGGCAACGTCCTGGACGAAGAGGACGTCCAGCTCTCCACGGCGCGCCTGATCGCCAAACTCCCCACGATTGCCGCGGCGGCCTACAAGAAGTCGATGGGCCAGCCCTTCGTCTACCCGGACAACTCGCTGGGCTACGAGGCCAACTTCCTGCGGATGATGTTCGTGGTGCCGTCCGAGCCGTACGAGAACGACCCGGAGGCGGTTGAGGCGCTGCGGGTGCTGCTCATCCTCCACGCAGACCACGAGCAGAACTGCTCCACGTCAACCGTGCGGATGGTGGGTTCCAGCCACGCCAACCTGTACGCGTCCATCTCGGCCGGGATTGCCGCCCTCTGGGGGCCCCTCCACGGCGGCGCCAACCAGGAGGTCCTCGAGATGCTCGAGGAGATCCAGGCGTCGGGTGGAGATGTTGCCAAGGCCGTGGCGCGGGCCAAGGACAAGAACGACCCGTTCCGCCTCATGGGCTTTGGCCACCGCGTGTACAAGAACTACGACCCGCGGGCCAAGATCATCAAGGCGGCCGCGGAGCCGCTCCTGGCGCGGATGCACCGAGACGACAACCTCCTGCGGATCGCAATGGAGCTGGAGCAGGTTGCGCTGTCGGATCCGTACTTCGTGGACCACAAGCTCTATCCGAATGTGGACTTCTACAGCGGCCTGATCTACCGGGCGCTTGGGTTCCCCGCCCAGATGTTCACGGTCCTCTTCGCTATTGGACGGCTCCCAGGCTGGATCGCCCAGTGGCGCGAGATGATGCACGACCCGCAGGCACGCATCGGTCGGCCGCGCCAGCTCTACACGGGCCAGCCGAAGCGCTCGCTGACGCCGCTCGAAGACCGATAGCCTCGGCACCCCGCACGGGCGAGGCCGCAAGGTATATCCATCGGGCTACGGGGCTGTGCCGGTCGGGCCGGGCGGTCCCGGTTCGGGCGGGCTTCGCGCAATGCGCTACGCGACCGATGGCCCATACGGAGCCGGGCGTCGGCGGGCGAAAGTGACAATGCGTTCCCCTGTGCAGCCTTGCCTGCCCATGGGCGGCCAGCGGAGGACCAGGTTGAAGGCAAACGGCACCGGGCCGGGCGGCGACAAGATCGCGGTGATGCTTGCGATCTTTGACTTCCCCATGCTCGTCGCCGGCTTCCGCTCCATCATCAACGCGGAGCTGGACATGAAGGTCAGCGTGGTTGCGCCGTCGCTTGACGGGCTGCCAGACGCGCTTACCTCAACGCCTGCGGACGTGGTGGTGGCCGAGTGTCTGCCGCTCTCCGCGCCGGGCGCGTCAACGTTCGAGGCCATCGAGCGCATCCGCAACACCGCGCCCAACACCAAGATCGTGGCGCTCGAGTGCCGCAGCGGCAACGGCGCGGAGCAGTTCACGATGGCGCTCAAGGCAGGCGCCGACGGGTTCCTCACCCGCGAGGCCGAACCGGTGGACCTGGTGGCCGCGCTCCGCTCCGTGAACCGGGGTCAGACCTATGTCTCGCCGTCCATCGTGACCCGCATGGTGAACACCTACGTTCTGCGCGGACCGGACGCCCCCATCCAGGACGCCTACACGTCGCTGTCTGAGCGCGAGAAGGAGATCCTGCTGCTCGCAGCAGTGGGCCACACCAACCGCGAGATCGCGAAGGTCTTCCA